>WASR01000242.1:3773-5327 GCA_009712615.1 Methanobacterium sp.
TTTTGATGTGAAAATGTTGGAAATAAATATTCAATTGGTACATATTGATCTAGGAACATAGTTATAGAATAGAAAATAAACAAAGAAAATCAATTAAATAGTTTTAGGAAGTTAAAAATGAATTGCACTCAATGCGGGTCTGAATCCTGCGAAATACTAAAGTCCAAGGGTAAAAAATCCAAGGAATTATTACTACAATGTAACGAATGTGGAAACATATTCAGAGAAACTGTAGCGGTGGAAAAGCCATTAAAAATAAGGGTTGTAGTAAGTGAATATGAATCGTCCCATAAAACATCGGTTGACCTGTATCCTGATGAATTACTTGAATTTGAAGGAATACTTGATCTGGATGGGAGACCTGCCCAGATAACATCCATAGAAAATAACAGGGGTGGAAGGGTCATGGTTGCAAAGGTATCCGAGATCGATACAATATGGGCGTCCTACATAGATACACCTGCAAGAATAGGTATATCTGTTGATTACGGTGGAAGAATACTCTCAAGAAAGGTTGAAGTAGACAGGGAATTTGAATTTACCATTGGGGATGTGGTGAAACTTGGAACTGAAATCTTCAAGGTAAGGGCAATGAAAACCCAGGACAGGAAAATGCGAAAGGGATTTGCCAAGGCATTTGTAATTAAAAGGGTTTACGGAAGGCCAGATAAAGATTTAAGACGTTACGATTATGATTTAACTTCTAAGATTGTTGAAGTTTCAAATGGTAGTGCAGATGAATAAAAGAAGAGAACTGGTTAGCACATTATGGGATATGGGTTATATTAAAACTGAAAAGGTTAAAAAAGCCATGCTCAATGTGCCAAGGGAAGAATTCATGACTCCCGAAACCAGGGATCTGGCCTACTTAGACAGGCCAATACCACTCAGACATGGACAGACAATTTCAGCCCCCCACATGGTGGCAATGATATGTGAACAACTATCACTCAAACCTGGAATGAATGTGCTAGAAATCGGAACAGGATTTGGATACAACGCAGCAGTTGTAGCAGAAATTTTAGGTCCAGAAGGTCATGTTTACACTGTTGAGAGAATCGAAGCCCTGAAGGAGAGGGCTGAAGAGAATCTGAATAAAACAGGATTCAACAATGTTACAGTAATATTAGGAGATGGAACAGGTGGTTATCCAGATAAGGCACCATATGATAGGATATATGCAACAGCAAGCGCTCCTAAAATTCCAGATCCCCTCATGGATCAATTGAAGATCGGGGGCAGATTACTGGCTCCAGTTGGTGAGGATCCCAATTACCAGGAACTTATATGCATTTTAAGAATAGAAAAAACTGAATTTAAGACATTCAACCTTGGGGGAGTAATATTTGTACCCATGATCGGTGAACATGGCTGGCCCGAAGACTGAAGCAATGAGCATATAAAAATATATATGGTTTTGTAATAGAATGTTAAGTTAAACCCAGATTCAGAACATGAATGATGCTTTTGAATCATCTGTTTATTGATCTAAAAAAAACGAGTACTAATAGAAAATTCTAATTCAAATGTCCACTCAACATTTTTCTAGAATTT
>WASR01000307.1:0-1511 GCA_009712615.1 Methanobacterium sp.
CTCTTTAGCTAAAATTAATATATTTTCCCTTGATTCAGTTAAATTGTTTTCAAGTTCCCTGAATTTTTGAACGTTGGCTATTGATATCAAGCCTGTTCTTATTATGGCGTTTTTTATTTCCTTCCTTATGATAGAAGGATCCATGTACTCCACATCATGGCCAAATGGGAATTTCATACGTTCTACATGTCCAACTTTATCTTTGAGACATTTTCTGAACTTTTCAGCCAGTTCCCTGCCTGGTGCATCCACATCTGTTGCTATAAGTACTATATCTGCACCCTGAACAGCTTTTTTTGCAATTTCAGGGTTAGTTGTTGGAATTATGGAGGATATGGTTATGTGGTATTCTGCTCCAAGGGCTATGTTCTGCATTGCCCTGGAAACTATCTCCACATCCGAAGCACCTTCCACAATGATCCTAACATCTATTGGATTGATTGCATCCATTTACTTCAACCTGTAACCATTAAGTTTCTTATTCTGCCAGCTGTAGGATCTGATCTTGCTTGATCTACCGAATCCGCAGGCAGCGCAGTACTTTTTACGTGCGTTGTAAGAATTTTTTCCACAACGTCTACATCGTATATGGGTTTTTTTGTTACGCTTACCAAATGATGGTGTTCCTTTCATTCTAATTTTCCTCCGTGAATTGTGTTAATATAAAAATTTGTTGAGATCAGGTTCCCAGTTATTTACACTGGAGATATGTATACTATGTTGTCCCCTCTGATAAGGACTATTCCTAATCGTTTAGCTGTTTCTAAGCCATCTAATTCTTCAGCTTCGTTCAATACTAAATTCATATGCATGTCAAAACTTTTTAAAAGTCCCCTGAACTCTCTACCACCTTTGAGTTCAATTAATACTTGTGAGTTTAATGATTTACCAAGCACATCTAAGGGCCTTGACGTATTCAAATTCTTTTGTACAGTCACTAATATCACCTTTCCTATAACTTCAATGTTGGTCAGATTTGTATTTAAATGTATCCGTTGCTAACTGCTAATATAATTTATTGCAACTCAATTAAGTTCAGAATTAAAAGCATTTTTATTTAAAATGAGATCAAATTCCTTTCTTACATTAATTCAGATCATCTTGATATATACATTTAATCATTCAACCACTGATAAAAATTTCGATCCTAAAAAAAGGTTAACTGTAATTTTTTAGGATGAACTAAAAATATTAGTTAAAAAAATATTTGAAGCAGCATGAATATATTCATTATGTAACAATATTCCAAACCAACCCATATCTTAATATTTCCAATGAAAGAACTGTATTATTACAGATTATAACAGGAAAATTTGTTTTGTAACTCATTGATGTGGTATAAATTGTAATATGATCATTTGTAAGCAGTTGTGACCATAATAAATATTGATGTAGCAAATTTAAGTGAAACCGAACCGTAACCAATAAAGTGTTGACAATAATTGAATGATGGTTTTTTGTTTGGAATTTTATTGTTCATTCGTGTAAAGGTGTTGTAAATTGAAGATAAG
>WASR01000307.1:1521-5270 GCA_009712615.1 Methanobacterium sp.
ATCATGAAAAGATATTATCTTAAAAAGAAAATGCTCATGGAAATGGAAGGACAACTTGGAGACTTCTCAGGAATAATTAAACCCAAAAGCAAGGTCGAAATCATTGAAACAGACCTCGACGATATTATACTGGTGGATGGGAGTCCCTTGATCATGATGATAGATGGAGAACCATTCCCAACTCTAAGGGGAGCCCTCGAACTCGATATTAAATCCAAGTTTGTGGTTGTTGATATGGGTGCAGTTAAATTTGTTATTAAAGGTGCAGATATCATGTCACCGGGAATCACAGATGCCGATCCAAACATAGTGGAAGGAGACCTGGTTGTGATCGTGGATGAAACCCATCATAAACCCCTTGCAACAGGTAGAAGTCTTCTATCAGGACCTGAAATGGTTGATAATAATGAGGGCAAGGCCATCAAAAATATTCATCATGTGGGTGACGAGATCTGGGATCTGGTTATCTAGAAACATTGATTGTAAAAAGAGAGGTGACTTTGATAATGACCGATCTCAGATACGAATCTGGTAATGTTGTATCTCCACAGGTTCACAAAGTGGGTGTTCTTGCAGTTGGTTCACATCTTGAGAATCATGGTGCTGCATTACCCATAGATACAGATTCCAAGATAGCTGCCTATGTTGGGCTTCAAGCAGCTTTGATAACAGGAGCCAAGTACCTTGGAATACTCTACTCTGCAACAGAGTACGAATATGTTGAACATGGAATTCACCAGAAACCAGAAGAACTCGTTAATAAACAACTGATTCCCACCCTGAGATCAGCAAAAAAGCTGCTTCATCTCGACTCAGTCGTCCTTGTAAATGGTCATGGAGGTAACGTTCCGGTTAAAGATTATCTGGAACATGTTCATGATGAAACTGGTCTCAATATCATTTTCAACAACAAAATAGTGGAAATTGAAGGACCCCATGCAGGTACAGGAGAAGTTTCAGTGGGTGAACTCCTTGGAATTCTTGATAAAACCAAATTAGAGGAACACTGCAACTTTGAAAAATATCCTGAAGTCGGAATGGTGGGTCTTGATAAGGCCAGAAAAGCAGAAGAAGGAATAAATCAAGGTGCTTTGGAGGTTATTGATACTGGTGTGTGTATCGATCTGGAGCTTGGTGAATCCATACTCCAAACTGCAATAGTGGCTGTGATGGACGATGTTGAGAAACTCACAGCACCAAAGCAAACAGATATATAAATAAAAATTTTTTTTTAATTACCTAATTCTCTATTTTCTTGATTATCTGTGTACACTCTTTAACCATTTTAAATCGTTTGTATGCTTCTGAAATTCTTCTAACTGCTTCTAATGTTCTTATTAATGAATCCAACCATGAGAATATGTCTCCTGCATATGCATGTATTCCATAATCCCTGAGGAGTTTTTTGCTGATGTCTGCTGGATCGTACTTCATGTTCCTGTACTTCAGTATTTTCAGGGACATTTCATCCTGGAAACAGGTACAAAATGGTCTGTCTTTACATCTACAGGACATGAACTCCATCTGAAGATTTATTAAAAGTTCCTGAAATTTAGGTTCTAGTTTTGAAATGGCATCTCCCGAACTCAGTATATCTAGAGTTGAATCTGCAAAGAGCCTCGACGATACATTGGATTTTAAAGCCTGGGCAAGTTTTTGGACTATGCGTGATGATAGATAGGCACTTTCAAATGGATCTAAACCTATGGCTATATCAACAGGACTCACTTTGGAAGATTTGATCCGTTTCTTGATATAATCAGCATCTTGGTAGTTTAGAAATGAAACTGAAACTGCACGACCATAGGGTGTTGGAGCTTTGGAGTCGTTTTTTGATGTTGCAAAGCCATGATCCACGATCAGATCGCAAACAGCATCCACACCCATGGGCAGATCATCCTTTTTATATGCTTCTTCAAGATAAGAAACATTATCAGCTGTTCCTGAACACAGATCAGCTAACACCTGTTCCACCACAGCTTCTTCAGAGTAATGTACATCGATTGATTCTACATCACTTTCCAAGAGTCTGACTGCCTGGGTTTCCTCTGTTTCATCGTCATATTTTAACCCAATTTCTGGTATTAGGAATACCCTCCCCATATCATGGTAGCTTGGTCTTCCTGCCCTTCCAAGCATCTGTGAAAATTCGTTGGGGCTCAGCCATTTATTTCCCATGGTCAGAGTTTCAAATATCACCTGTGAAGCTGGGAAATCCACTCCTGCTGCTAGGGCTGCTGTTGTAACCACGGCTGAAATTTTCTGTTTCAAAAAATCCTTTTCAATCCTGCTCTTTTTGGCATACGAAAGTCCAGCATGGTAGGCTGCTGCGTTAATTCCTCTTTTTGCGAGGTAATCTGCTATTGAATGGGTTTTTCTCCTTGAATTGGTGAATATTATGGTTTGACCATGGAATCCCTTGGATGAAACTGTTTTGTATTCGTTTCTAGATAGTCTTGCAATCAGATCCTCCTTTTCATGGTCAGTTCTTGCAAATATCAGGTGTCTTTCTAGGGGTACTGGTCTCTTGTCGTATTCAACCAGTTTCATTCTAAATTCCGACGCAATTTCCTGGGGATTCTTAATGGTTGCAGATAAGCCAATGATCTGAAGTTCTGGAAACAGTGCCTGTAACCTGCGTATTAATCCCTTTAATCTGGGTCCCCTTTCATCGTCGTCGAGCATGTGTATTTCATCCACAACAACTGTGCCTATACTTCCAATATCTGCGGCCCTGCCTGATCTAAGGAGAAAATCCAATCCTTCGTAGGTTCCAACAACTATGTCTGCGTTGTTAATTTTTTCATCATGTATGGAAAGCTCTTCCTTTGCATTTATTCTGCTCATTCCCACACGTATTGATACTTTGAGTCCTAATTGTTTGTACTTCCTCTTGAAGTCCCTGTACTTCTGGTTTGCAAGTGCAACCAGTGGTGTGAGGAACATGAACTTTTTTCCATTCATTGCGTTGGGTATTCCTGCAAGCTCGCCTATCAGGGTTTTTCCACTCGCAGTTGCAGACACAACCAGGAGATTTTCCCCTTCAAGGAGTCCGCTTTTCAGTGTGAGGGCTTGAACTGGGAGTAAATGTTTTCCATGACCCTTTAATATCTTTTTAAGTTCACCCGGTATTTTAAGGTCGTCGATCAAAATTTTGGGCACATCCGCACCCTTGGAATCTATTTTATCGTAGAGTGTGAGATTTGGATGTTTAACAGGGTTGAACCTGGGATCCATCATTTTCAGTACAAGGTTCAGATCTCCAGTTTCTTCGAGTTTCCTCTTGAAATTTGGAAATGTGCTCATGTCAAAGTTGTGTGCCTTTAATTCACGTTTTATTTCTTCCTCTGCACATTTTTTGCATAGGTACTCCCTGTGGTAGAGGTAGGATGAATCTCTCCTAATTAGTGTTATGAACCCTTCAAATGTACAGTGTCTGCACATTATAGTCTTTTTAAAGGGTATGTCAAGGGAATTGAGCATTTCTTCTGTTTCTTCATCGTTTCCAACCAAGTATACATTTTGTTTCCTTAAAATTTTGATTGCTTCGCTTGGTGGGAAAAGGTTCTCGTTTTCAGGGTCTTTTTTGACGATGAATTTATTTGGCCTTACCTTATCTCCCTTCCTCTGTAACTTAAGATAACCGTAAAATAAAGGTTTCCTTCGGGTATTAACAGCACCTTTGGCACTGCCTATTGGATACATCTCCAATATCTTTTTATTTTTCCTTAAAATTATCATTTCAATCT
>WASR01000201.1:0-4988 GCA_009712615.1 Methanobacterium sp.
CTTCATATCTATTATAATGAAATCAAAACTGGCAATTTATTCCAGAAAAAAAAACTTTGATTAAACCAATTAAGATCCTTAAAATGTTAAATCTCACTCTAGACTTTTAATCTGATAAATAAATGAAAATGGGGAGATCTTCTAGAAATCCCTTATTCATTCATCCAGACATTTGATGCGCTGGTCAAAATTATTGAATTTATCTGCCAGTCCCCTGAAGTACGGTATGTAAACCTTGAAAAGTTCGAGTTTGTCAGGATTGATGTTGTCGTTTGCAAGCTCCTGTTTAAGTTTTAAAACCTTTTCCTTGGTTTTCTTGTAAAGTGGACCGTAAGGATATTCTCCCATGATAATTCCATCTGCACCTTTCTCAAAGGCATAGAGTATGTGTTTGTACATCACCCTGTTCATATATGGAATCTTGATGATTCTAATTGAACTAGGTACACTTATCTTGTTTATACCAATATTATCCGCTGAAACATAACCAACAGAATCTAGGAAGGCTATGATACGTTTTTCACCGGGTTTTTTATTTATTAACATACCATCTATCATGGCAAAGAGCTGTTCATCTGTCTGTCCAATTATGTCGATGGCATTATTTTCACATTCAGCAATACATGCTCCACACCCATTACATGCTATGGGATCGATTTTTAAAACATTTTCCTGAACAAAGGCAGCTTTGAAACTGCAGATATCAATACATTTCTGGCACAGATTACATTTATTGGTATCTACCCTTGCAATGAATGGTTCTAGTTCTACACCACCATGTATGAGCTCTGATACCTTGGATGCAGCAGCATTAGCCTGAACTATGCTGTCAGTAATATCTTTGGGTCCCTGGGCAGTTCCACAAACAAATATTCCTTCAACATCAGTGGCAACTGGTTTGATCTTGGAATGCTTCTCCTTTACAAACAGTTCTTCTGTGAGACCAACATCGAGTTCCTTTGAAACTTCTGTGGTTCCCTCGGATGGTTCCATGGCTGTTGATAGAACAACCATATCAGCTTCAACTTCTAAAGGTTCATTTGAAAAGGTATCTTCCATTCGAACGCTGAATATGCCATCTTTTTCTGCTACCTCTCCTGGCCTGCCCCTTATGAGTCTGACTTTGTTGGACTGAGCAAATTTATAGTACTTCTCATACATTCCTGGTGTTCTCATATCGGTGTAACAGATGATAACATCTGTATCAGGGTAGTGTTGTTTAATTACATTGGCATGTTTGATTGCAACCATGCAACAGACCTTGGAACAGTACTTTCTACCACCAGGTTTCTCATCTCTGGAACCAACGCACTGTATCATAACAACCCTTTCTGGAACTTTGCCATTTGAAGGTTTCAGTAACTTTCCCTTGGTTGGTCCGTTAACACCCATTAACCTTGCCAGTTCCATCTGAGTTATGATATCTTCGTGTCGGTTGTATGCGTATTCTGGTCTTTTATCCATGTCAAATGTTTTATGACCTGTTGCTATTACCACAGAACCAACAGTGATGGGTATGACCTCAGTTTCCATGTCCAAGTCTATGGCATTCATTCGGCAAACATCCTGACATTTACCGCACTTTTTACAGTTTTCATGATCGATGGTGTAAACATCTGGAACAGCCTGTGGAAATGGCTTGTAAATTGCCTTTCTTGTCATCATGTCCTCATTCCAGGAATCATTGACTTCCACAGGACAGACCTCTGCACATTTACCGCAGCTTATACATTTACCCTTAATTACATAGCTGGGCTTTTTTTCCACTAAAAGGTTAAAATTACCAGACCTTCTATCTGCAGATTTAAGGGTGGAGTTGGTCATTATATTGATGTTACTGTGTTCAACAGCTTCATTTACAAGTGGATTTAGTAGACACATGGCACATTCTTCTGCCAACTTCTCGGGTGAGAAAAGCTTGCCAACCTTAACCATTGATCCTCCAATGGTAGGTTCTTTTTCTATTAAACAGGTTCTTATTCCCTGTCTTGCGAGTGAAAGAGCAGCACTTATTCCTGATATGCCTCCACCAATTACAGCGGTACTTTTAGGTGTTTTCCTGATGATTGGTTCCAATGCAATGGAATGTTTCACCTTTTCAATTGCTGACTGTAAAATGGATATTGCTTTATCGGTTGCAGAGTCTTTGTCAGGATTAACCCAGGAGCACTGTTCCCTTATGTTCGCCATTTCAAGGAGGTATGGATTTAGCGGTGTGACGTAGTTTTGAAATATTTTTCCATGGGTAATGGGTGAACATGCAGCTACCACAACCCTGTCCAGTTCCTTTTCAATTATATTGTCCCTTATAATTTTTCGTCCATTTATTGAACAGAGATTTTCAAATTCTTCTATTACTTCTGCATCAACAGATTTCCTAAGCCGGTCCATGTCAACTGTGTCGGATATGTTTCCGCCGCAGCGACAGAGAAAAACACCAATTTTAAGGGCTTTTTCATCTGCATTATCTTTTAATGAAATGGTACTCATTTGTAATAACCTCTTAGAGAAGTTTATCTATAAAATTAATGATTTTTAGATTTCAATCACGATTTTCATTGATCTTAAGAGAACTTCTAGATTGATCTTTATTTAGGTCGAAGGGTTGTTTCAACTTCTTTAATAATGGTTCAACTGGCACTGTGTGTGTTTGAATTCCCACCACTTTGTAGGGATCTGCACCCATTGCAAGGGCAATGAACTGAGCTATGTTCAAGTGGAATATATTGAATTCAGTTCCCAATTTTTCTCCAATGACTGGTTGGTACCTGTCGAACTGCATCTGACAATTTGGACACATGTGGAGAAGTATTTCCACATCCTTATCCTTGAGTGCCTGAAGCTTTTCTCCTGTTACTGCAAGTGAAGCTTCTTTATTAGTGTATCGTTGTCTAAATCCAGCACCACATGTTACACGTTTATGATCGTACCATCCAATGGTTTCAACACCACAGGCAGCTGCAAGTTCATCTATTAAGTTCGGATCCCTAATGCCTTCAATGGTGTCGTTGTAATGAACCTTACAGTAGTGACATGCATGGTGTGAAGCAACTCTGAAACCCGTAAGATCAACCTTAATTTGTTTTGATATTTCCTCACGCTTATTAAAAAGAATTTCCGCCACATGGAAAATGTTTTCAGAAGGATCCATATCTCCAGAATTGTACTCCATGGATTCAAGTCCTGAATCATCGAGTATCTCATTCACTTCTTCACGTGCTTCTTCATTCTGGTTCAATATTTTGGCGGATTTTTTTAATATTGCATAGCATGTTGCACACATGGTTGCGATGTTTGTGTGACCTGTATCTGCTGCCACATGGAAGTTACGAGCAGCCAGTGTGATGGTTGATAACTGGTCAAATAAATCGTAGTAGTGCCCAAGCCCTGTACAACAGGACTGTCTCTCATCTACATGGTACTCTACACCTATTTTATCGAATACGTAGCATGTGGATGATTCCACTCCAGGATATTCAACATTGACCAGACAACTTTTAAACAGCAGTATATCTTTATCTGGTATAAATTTCATTTTTTACATCCCTTGATCCTTTTCAACCTGGCTTTAAATCCAGATTTATCCAATATTTCTTCGACTTCATCTATGGATTTCTCAGGAAGAATGTAACTTCCAAGTCCAAGTTCTGATCTTATGTCCTCTATGTTGAGTTTCAAGTTCATGTACTCTGGCCCAACATCCTTGACCATGTCATCGAAAAATCTGCTTGGTACAGATCCAACTCCAAGTTCCATAAAGCTGTCTCCGTAGGCAGCAAAGGATTGGATTTTAAGAATTCCTTCCCCCTTATCAATTGACATTTGTCTCAGGATCTGGTTGACTTCGCTGGCATTGTTTCCAGATGGACAGATACTGTTACAAGTGTAGCATGAAAAACAGTTCCATATGTTTTCATCATCCACAATTGATACATCATCCTCCAAAACACGACGTACCATATCCCTTGGGTCATAATCTGACTGGCTGGCTCCAGGACATATTGATGTGCACATTCCACACTGAACACATTTATAAATACCCAGATCTGGTGATGCTTTAAGATCCTTTAAAACATCATCCACCAGTTTATGTGAATTTTTATTCAGTTTGATAGTTCTCATTTTTTAGGTCTATCTCCTTAGGTTAGTTTAAACCGTTATAGTGATCATGTTAAACCTAAATTTTTTTCACGTCCACAAAAAAAATTTTTTAACATACTTCTTTACTTTTGCATACTTAACAAATAAATGCATCGATTTCAGGTACCTATGTATCTGGCATAAATTGATCTAGCAACCTTCTCATCATTAGTTCCCTTTATAATTGCCCTTCCATCACGAAATAGAGATATTTCTGTTTCTTCTGTTGAGAATATCATGATAAAATCTGAACATTTTACTTTGCCAAGTTTTTCAAGATTTTCTGCTATCTTCCTGAGTGACAGTTCCTTTGGATCTGCAGGAGTTATCTGGATGGCGTTTCTACCACAGAGGGATGTTATTATTTCCTGTTCATCAGAGTCTATGTACTCGTAGTTTTGATTACCGCAGCATTCACAATTCTCATTTTTTCTCACTGTAATGGTGTCAAAGCTATGGTTCCAAGTATCATAAACAATTAAATTACTGTCTGTTGAATCATCATCATCGTAGTACCCGAGCAGTATTTTAATGGCTTCTGTTGTTTCTATGGATCCCATAATCACAGTAGCTGTGTTTAAAACACCCATTGTATCACATGTGGGTAGTGAACCCGCCTTAGGTACTCCAGGATATAAACAGCGTATACATGCCTTATCAGGAAGTATGTTCATACTCATTCCCGATGTTCCAATGGCCCCTGTGTAGATCCAAGGAATTTCATTCTTGACACAAATGTCGTTTACAAGCATTCTGGTCAGTATGTTGTCTGTTCCGTCAATCACCAGATCTACATTTTCTAGGAGTTCTTCGGCGTTGGTGTAGTTTAGATCTTTAATCACAGGCAC
>WASR01000201.1:4998-5255 GCA_009712615.1 Methanobacterium sp.
AGCTGCATCCACGGCCTTTGGAGCACCCACATCCTTTTCATCAAACAACATCTGACTTTGAAGGTTGTTTAGTTCCACAAAGTCTCTGTCAATTATCTTTATTTTTCCAACCCCTGCACGTGCAAGGTTATTAGCTGCAACTGTTCCAAGTGCTCCACATCCAACAATGGCAACTGAACTCTTTAAAAGTTTTTCCTGTCCTTCTTCTCCAATATTTTCCAGTATAACTTGTCTTGAATATCTGCTCTGCATGATCT
>WASR01000275.1 GCA_009712615.1 Methanobacterium sp.
GTCATAAACTGTTATTTAACTCTTTAGGATGACTTAAAATACTAATTCCTTCAATACTGTTTAATTTGGAAGTATTTTCAACGTCAATTTCACGCATATGAATGGTGATAATTTTGCCACCTGTCACAGCATTGAATGGACATGCTCTTTGACAGGTACCACATCCTTCGCATTTAAGCAAGTTAATCTCGACTCCAGGGGTTATGGCGTCCTGGGGACATGCGGCAGCAGCTTGACAAGGCTCACAATTTTTACACAATTCTAGCTCGAGTTTTGAAGGTAAAACAGTTTCAACGTCACCAGATTCCAGATCAACAGGCACAATATGGGTTTTTACTTTACCTTTACCTGCCTGGGCTACTGCATTTGTAATTAAACTATCTGCAATCCCATGAACAATTTTAGCAATGGTGTTTGAAGTTGCAGGAGAAACAACAAGTAAGTCATAGGTTCCCAGAGAAAACCTCCCTGTCATTGGATAACTATCCCGTTGATCAGATTCCAACACAAGTTCCCTGTACTTTCCACCAGTTAAATTTTTAACAGTTTCAAAGAGTCCATACATTTTAAGAACTTCTTCACCTGCACCTGAAGTCATGATGGTAACTTCATGTTCCTTTGAAAGTTTAACAAGAGTATCAACACTTTCTTGAAGCAGATGACCTGCACCAGTAAATCCCCAAGCTATCCTCATAATGTTACTCCTCTAAAAAAAATAATAAATAAATTTGAATCAGAAGTCTACATACTTGTAGGCTTCATCATCTTTAAATGCATATTTTACGGTGGTGTACTGGTTTATAAATTCAGTAACATCCTCTTTAACATTTTTACCATCAACAGTTACTTTTTTAATGAACTGGGCTATTTCTGCCATTTCAGCTTCTTTGAGTCCGCGCCTGGTTATTTCTTGTGTACCTATGCGTATACCTGATGGATCATCAGAACGATTAACATCGTCCCATGGGAAAAGGTTCTTGTTCAATATGACATTGTTTGCTTCTAGGTCCTTAGCTAATTTAGCTGCTCTGCCAATATTAGATACATCCATTGCCAGTTGATGAGATTCTGTGAATCCTTGATCTTCGCATAATACATTGAATCCAAGTTCGTATAGTTCCTGGGCAAGGGCTTTAGCATTTTTAATGATCTGTTTGGCATAGGCACTACCAAATTCTAGCATTTCAGCTGTTGCAATACCTAGTGCTGCAAGGTGATGTAGATGATGGTTACTCACGACTCCTGGAAATACAGCATCATCAATTTTGTGAGCAATATCCTCCTTACAGAGAATTATTCCACCTTGTGGTCCTGGGAATGTTTTATGTGTACTTCCAACAAGGAGGTCCGCTCCTTCTTTGAGTGGGTCCTGGAAGTATCCTCCTGCAATTAAACCTAGTACATGGGCACCATCGTACATTACCTTGGCACCTACTTCATCAGCTGCTTCTCGGGCTTCTTCAACAGGATGTGGGAACAGGAAAAGACTTCCTCCCAAGAGTACTATTTTGGGTTTTTTTGCTAAGATGTCTTTTTTCATTGCATCGGGATCAATATTCATCTTAGTTTCATCAAAAGGATGGGGAGATACTTTAAGGCCCCTAATTCCGGCAGCACTAACAGATGCGTGACTTATATGTCCACCCACAGGCACTTCTAGGGCCATCATAGGGTCGCCGTGTTTTGCAAGTGCAAAGAACGATGCCATGTTGGCAGTCACACCGGATATTGGCTGAACATTTGCATGTTCTGCTTTAAAAATCTTTTTTGAGAGATCCACAGCGATATCTTCTATTTCATCGATGTATTTACAACCTTCGTAGAGTCTACAGCCTGATAGGCCTTCGGCGTATCTGTGTGATAGATCAGAGGCAAGTGCTTCTCTAACACTTGTACTTGTAATGTTTTCACTTGCTATGAGATTGATACTATTTTCCATCCAGTTATGGTGCTCTTTAGTTATTTCTTTAATTTTAAGAGCATATTCTTCATTATTCATTAATTATCCTCCAAAACAACGTAATTGGTTGAGTAGCTTTATTGATCTAATGTATAAAATGAATCACTATAAATACTTTCAAACTTTGAATTTGGCAATAGTGAATAAAAAAAATTTATTAATTTTTCTTAAAAAATGTTTTGGTCTGCATATCCTTTAGGTTAGTTAGAATTCTTTCAAGATCTGCTCCTGGTATCGTTACCATGACATCATCTGGTTTCAATTCCATGTTATTTCTAGAACCAATATCTCCAAACCCATAGGTGACTTTACCGGTCAAGTATGGAATTGCTGCCATTGAACTACATATTGGGCCAGAATCAGCACCTAAACCATGAGAACCAGAATCATAAGCGTTTGCATGGAGTATCGTCATGGCTTGTTCCGAATTAGAGATGATAAATACAAGATCAGGAATAAAGTTTGCCTTTACTAGGGGTGAAAATATTATGGCGCTGAATATTCCGGCATCAATGGCTTTGTTATTTTGCCAAGACCTCTGTACAGCAGGAACACTTTTATAAACACCTGCAGGTACCAGGAAGGAACCACTTTGCATGTTTTTTGGAAGTTCCTTTCTATCTTTCATGCCGCTGTACCTTAATCCACCCATACATTTTTCCTCTTTCACTGTGGAATAGAAAATTTCTCCATTTGATGCTTTATCAAGCTTGGTACAAAATCTAGATGGTTCTGATTCTTTTTTTATATCATTGGGTTCTCTTAAAGACCATTTTATTGCAACAGGTTCTCTTTCAAGTTTTAAAATTTCTTTCAGTTCTGATCCCATTTTTTGATACAAGTTGATCACCAATAATTTACTTGGATTTAGAACTAAAATTTTTTTTTATTTAATATTTAAAATAATTCCTGAAAACAGTCTCAGATAAACTGATATAAAAGATAAAATTAGCTTGTATAGAATGTGATTGATTAATATTTAAAATAAAAGAAAATGGGGTAAGGTTTAAAACCTTATTTTCCACCGTTCATTGCAGCTTCAATCTGAGCAAATATCTGGCTGGTCTTGAAGTGCTGCTGATCTAGTGCTCCAGATGGGCATGCACCAACACATGTACCGCATCCTTTACATAGTGCAACGTTGATGTGAGCTTTCTCATCAATTCTTTCAACTGCACCGTATGGGCATAGGTCTATACATACTTCGCATCCACCACAGACATCTTCGTCGACTGCAGCAATGATTGGTTCAATTTCCACTTCACCTTTAACCATAGGTATGGCTGCTCTTGCTGCTGCACCAGATGCTTGTGCTACTGCGTCAGGAATATCTTTAGGTCCCTGAGCAACACCAGCTAGGTATATACCGTCTGTTAATGTGTCAACAGGCCTGAGTTTAGGGTGAGCTTCCATGAGGAAACCGTCAGAACTTTTGGATAAGGTCAAAGTCTGTCTGAGTGTTTCAGCACCTTCTGGTGGCTGTAGACCGACTGATAGAACTACCATGTCGTAGTCGTATTCTGTGACTTTTCCAAGTAGGGTGTCTTCTGACCTGATGGTTAGAGTTTTATCAGGGTTTTCCATGACTGTAGCTGGTCGGCCTCTGACAAATTTGATACCGTACTTTTCCTGTGATGCTTTGTAGAACTCTTCGAATCCTTTACCGAATGCCCTTATATCCATGTAGTATATGGTTACTTCGGTGTCAGGCTCGTGGTCTATGATAAGCTGAGCATTTTTCATAGCGTACATACAGCAGACCCTGGAACAGTATGGTTTACCAATCTGTTCATCCCTGGATCCAACACACTGGATGAATGCAACGCTCTTAGGATGTCCACCGTCTGATGGCTTTAAAACATGTCCCTGTGTAGGTCCTGATGCGTTTATGAATCTTTCCAGTTCTAGACCGGTGATTACATTTTCAGCTTGTCCGTAAGCCCATTCTGTTTTCTCTGTTGGGTCGTAAGGGTCGTAACCTGTTGCAACAATGATGGTACCAATATCGAGTTCGATGAGTTCTGGTTCCTGATCGTGTTTGATTGCACCGTTACCACATACCTGATCACAGAGTTTACATTCGATACAGTAGTCCTTGTCTATGGTTGCACATAGTGGTACTGCTTGAGGGAATGGAATGTAGGTTGCTTTAACCATTCCAACACCTTCGTCGAAGTAGTTTGGTATTTCTATTGGACAAACTTCTGTACAGCTTCCACAGCCAGTACAAACAGATTCATCTATATAACGTGGTTTCTTTTCCACTGTCACTTGGAAGTTTCCGATGTAACCGTGTACTTCTTTAACTTCAGCGTAGGAAATCAGTTCGATGTTTTCGTGTTTACCACAGTCCACCATCTTTGGTGCTAGAATACACATGGAACAATCCAATGTAGGGAAAGTTTTGTCCAGCTGAGCCATCCTTCCACCAATGGTAGGCTGTTTTTCAACTAGGTAAGTTTTGAATCCCATGTCACCTAAATCGAGAGCTGACTGAATACCAGCAACTCCACCACCAATAACCATTGCTTTGTTATCCACAGAAACAGATTCTGCTGTTAGAGGTTCTAGTAATCTTGCTTTTGCAACTGCCATTCTGACAAGGTCTTTGGCTTTTTCAGTTGCTGCTTCAGGTTCATTCTGGTGAACCCATGAGTCGTGTTCTCTTAAGTTTGCAAATTCGAACAGGAATGGGTTTAGTCCTGCTTCTTTAACGGCTCTCCTGAAAGTAGGTTCGTGGAGCCTTGGTGAACATGCTGCTACTACAACTCTGTTTAAACCCTTCTCTTTGATATCCTTCTGTATCATTTCTTGACCTGGGTCTGAACAGAAGTATTTGTACTCTTCAGCTACTTCTACGTCTGGAAGTGTTGCTGCATAATCTCTTACGGCTTCTATGTCTACTACACCACCAATGTTAACACCACAGTGGCAAACATATACACCGACTTTTAGTTCTTCGGTTGTTTCTTGATTTTTTTCTTCTGCCAATTAGATCACCTATTCCATAAATCTATGATAGATTATCTTATCCTTAATGTGTAGGGTCTATCAATTATATAAATAAAGTTTTCTATTTATTTTTTTATACAAAGTATATATACCAGAATATTTTCCAAGGAATTATCTGCATTTTTAACAGATCTAATCTTCTAGTACTTAATTAATTTAATGATTAATTTTTTA
>WASR01000183.1:0-1241 GCA_009712615.1 Methanobacterium sp.
GATCATTGAGTACTCTGGTTTTCATGAAAATTTCCTTACCATTATTTTTTTAATCAATTAACAATTTGAATCTTTAAAAATTTTTTCAATTAAATAAAGGGGTTTAGCCACAGCATTCCCCGCCTATGCTGAGGCCTAACTTATTTAAAAATGTAACGTAACCTTTACCAAGTTTCATGGGATCACTTAGACCGTAAACATCTATCTTTTTAGATGAGAGCAGTTCTGCAAATTTTGTTGTTGTTGGATCCTTCAGTAATTCATCCATGTGCTTTTCATCCATAACAAATAATAGATCTGCATTGGAGTTTTCAAGTTCATCGATAGATTTCAGATTAACATTCAACTCATTATCTACCTTATTTAGAATGATCATATTTTCATTATCAGTCATAGCTATAGCCATGGTAAAACCATCATCTAGATCAGTGAATAGTTTAGAGTTTTCACTGAGCCAGTGATTCCACAACCCCATATCAAAGTTTTTGGCCTGCTTTTCTCTTAGTTTGGCATTAATTTTATCAAATTTAGCTTTTACATGGGAATATCCCTTTTCTTCAAATGGACAGGCTTCAATACAGTAGGTACAGCCTAAGCTACAGCCCACACATTTCTTCTGTATAAGCTCAATTTCATTACCACAGCAAGATTCCTTTTCTATTAAAGCCTTTTCAGGACAGGCTTTAACACATTTATTGCACATTTCACAGTATTCTGGTATCCAATCATGCTCGTTTTCTTCATTTACTGGTAAGTTTGCAATGCTCACAAATATTGCTGAAACTTTCAATCTAGGACCAAGCTCAGGTGTTATTAAAAGGCCGCTATCGCCTATGTGGCCTAAACCAGCACTTTGACCCAGTAGGGAGAAATTAACAACTCCTCCCATAGGTTGGGCAATTTCGGTATCGTAACCTTCTTTTCTGAGGAAATCTGAGAGTTTGGTTGTTAAAATTGATGCTTTTACATATGCTGTGTCGTTGAGATCCTTTGCATCATCTCCAGGCGCTGTTTTAATGATTGCATTGTCCATTTCCATCGTTAAAACAATTGTGAATGGGTATTGAACAAATTTATCCTTCAACAGCAGATCAGAATTTAATAAGGTATAACCTATACTACTAATGCCTATTGAATGGGCATAGTTTTCAAATTCTTTAATAAAACTTTCATCAGCTATAAATTTAGGTTTAGATGGTCTTTCAACACGTGACAAGTCTGGTAAATCCACAGCCCAACAA
>WASR01000183.1:1251-5146 GCA_009712615.1 Methanobacterium sp.
TCCACAGCCACAACCGCCAACATCTGAGTGGGTTTCTTCTTCACAGTTGCATTCACTGTCGTCTTGGTGGGTTTCTTCTTCACAGCCGCATCCAGCGTTATCTTTTAATTTTTCTTCATTTGTTTTTGATTCTGTGGTGTCTTCACACCCACATTTTTTATTTTCCATATCGTTTCTCCCCTGTTTATATTTTTAATTTCATATTTTTTTGAAATATTTTCTTTGGAATATTAATGCCACATTTACGAGGCTAATAAGTACTGGAACTTCGATTAATGGACCTACTACAGCTGCAAAGGCAACTCCAGATCCTATTCCAAATACTGCCACTGCAACGGCTATTGCCAGTTCAAAGTTGTTACTCGCCGCTGTAAATGATAATGCAGAAGTCTTGGAGTAATCTGCACCTACTTTGTATCCAATGAGAAATGTTGTAAAAAACATTATCACAAAGTAAATCAACAATGGAATGGCGATTATCACCACATCAAAGGGTATCTGGACTAAATAGTTTCCTTTTAAGCTGAACATCACCATAATTGTGAATAAAAGTGCAATAAGGGTGATTGGGCTAATTTTAGGTATGAATATTTCATTATACCATTTTTCGCCTTTTCTTTTCAATAAAATATATCTGGTAATTACTCCTGCGATGAATGGAATTCCAAGATATATGAATACACTTGTGGCGATTTGAACTATGCTAATCTCTATTATGCTTCCTTGAATCCCAAATAATGGGGGCAGTACAGTTATGAAAATCCATGCATATACACTGTAGAACAGTACTTGAAAAATACTGTTAAATGCTACGAGTCCTGCAGCATATTCAGTATCTCCCTTCGCAAGTTCATTCCAAACAATCACCATTGCAATACATCGGGCTAGGCCCATCAAAATTAAACCGATCATGTACTCGGGATAATCATGTAAAAATATTATTGCTAGTGCAAACATTAAAATTGGGACTACTATCCAGTTTTGGAATAAGGATAGCCCTAATATTTTTGTATTTCGAAATACTTCTCCTAGTTCTTCATATTTTACTTTGGCAAGTGGAGGATACATCATTAATATTAATCCAATAGCAATGGGAATGTTTGTTGTTCCAACTTGAAACTGGTTAATAAAGGACCCTATTTCGGGGATAAAATAACCAATAGATACTCCAATAGCCATTGCAAGGAAAATCCAGACAGTTAAAAACCTATCTAGAAATCCGAGTTTAGGAGTATCACAAATTTGGTCAGTAACCTGCTGAGTAATCTCTTTTGCCATAATTAACTCCTATTACTTATTGAGGGCCTGTTCGAAAGCTTCCTTATGAAGATTAGATGCCATTTCCTTTTTACATTCTTCATCTGAAAAAAGTCTCATTTTCGCAGCTCTACATGGATAGTGCTGTAATTTGAGCCCGGCTTCAATGGGAACATTTTCTAAATCATCACTGCCAAAATACTTTTCTGATATGTAATCAGACACAAATACTGTTGAACCACATGGAGAAGACCTGATAACATCAATAATGGCAATTTTACCATTTTCAAGCTGTATATCTACTTTGGGCTTACCAATTTTGGATGTAAATTTATCAAATACTTCGTCACCGTTTTCTTCTAATTCACACATGATATAGGGACAGGTAACATTTTCATACATTTCTAACTGGTTTTTGAATCCTTCACCACTCCATGCAGCGACAATGACATGATCTACAAATTTATTAACAGACTCTACAAGGTCAAGGGTGAGATCTGGATGTTGAGTGTAGGTTATTAAGATATTAGATCGCTTAATTTTATTTAATACATCTTCTGGAAAGTTTACTTCATCAATAAACAATGATGTGGGTTTTTCCAGTTCAATAAATTCTGTATTGAACTTCTCGTTTATGTTTTCATACGCCCTTTCGCCGTATGGCCCATCAGTAACTATAACAACATTTAACATGATTTTCAACTCCTAATACTGTATTAAACCTCTTAATCAATTGGCTTGCAGCAATCTTCAAACTCATCATCGGGACATCCTCCAGATAACATGTATGAATGGTGCAAATCTTCTAACCAGAATTTTAACTCATCCCTCACTTTGTTAAATATTTCCAACTTTTCTTTTTCATCCCCTTCAAAGGACGAAGGATCTTCAAAAGCTTGCTTGAAATATTTTTTACCGCCTGCAAAGAAAGGACAGGCATTGTATGGATTTCCACAGACAGTTATTACGTAATCAAATTCCTGACCATGGAATTCCTTTAAACTCTTAGATCTATGGTTAGAAATGTTAATTCCTATTTCTTCCATACTTTTGATTGCCAATGGATCTACATCTTTAGGCTCGCTTCCAGCACTGTAAATATCATAAATATCGCCGTATAAATGTCTAAACAGACCTTCTGCCATTTGAGATCTGGCTGCATTATGAATACACATGAATAATACTCTTTCTTTTTTCATTTAAACACCGAAATTGTTCTTTTAAGGGTTATTGTCTAACATTTCAAGCGTAACCTGGTAACATATTTAGATATAACATTAAGTGGAGAGTTAGATTAGTTTGTTTTAATCTATAATCTCCTTAAGTTTTTGTTTCATATGTACAACGCATTTTTCTCCATTTTCATCGAGTCTAACAGGGTCTGTAGGTTTTAAATTTGCTAAATTTAGTTCTTCCTGGGCATTGATAATTTTAGATACTTTCACTCCCTTTTGTTTTAATATTTTATCAACGCAGGCTCCTTCACAACCATTGATGGCTATGATGGGATATTTTTGGATTAATTCTTTGAATCCTTCCCTGTCTGCAGATGTTGCACCCATACAAATGGATATAACATCGTCTCGTTCTTTGACTGTGTCTGTACTTACTGCCCTTGTAATCAAACCATATGGGCTCATTCCACTACATGGAGCTAAAGCATATTTTTTCTCTGCCATAATTATTCACCTCAATCAATTGCTTTTATTAATTCACTAACTAGATCTGTAATTTTAGCGTCTTTGAGTTTGTAATGAATCCATACTCCTTCTTTACGTCCTGTGATGAATCCTAAATTTTTCAGAATATTCAAATGATGTGAAATACTGGATTGGGGCTTGTTTAAAGCATAAATTATTTCACAAACACATAATTCCTTACCTGATAATAGATAGAGAATTTTGAGTCGGGTTGGATCCGATAATGCTTTAAGTTTATTTGAATGTTCTTCCAAGAGCTTGTCTTCGGGAAGTGATGAGAGCACTTCTTTCATTCTGATTATCTGTTCCTGATCTGGTTTTCCATCATCTGTAATTCGACAAGTTTTCATTATTTCCACCATTACTTAGTAGCTTTAACCTGGATGCTGATAATTTTCCCTACCAACCTTTCATTTAAATTAGATTCTGTGAAATAATGTTGCTTAACAATTTCAATATCACTGAATCCGGCATTTCTAATTTTATCCAAATATTCTTCCTTTTCAATAGCTCCTGCTGTGCATTCTGACCATGCCTCGAAGCTCTGTTTAATTTCTTCTGGGAGTTCTCCATCAGTCACCAAGTCCGATACCATTATCCTTCCACCGGGTTTCAAGACTCTAAAAGCTTCTTTGTATGCAACTAACTTGTCCGGGGTTAAATTAATGACACAGTTACTTATTATGACATCTACAGAATCATTTTCAATGGGTAACTCTTCAATTTCTCCTAATCTAAACTCAACATTTTCGTAGCTAGCATTTTCAGCATTTTTCCGGGCATTTTCAATCATTTCTTCAGTCATATCAACTCCTATGACTTTTCCAGATTTACCCACCTTGTTTGCTGCTAGGAATAAATCGATCCCTCCACCAGATCCCAGATCGAGAACAACTTCCCCTGCCGTTAGTTCCGCAATTGCTGTGGGGTTTCCGCAT
>WASR01000124.1 GCA_009712615.1 Methanobacterium sp.
AATGCCCTGTTGGAAGCGATGGCAATGGGAGTGATTCCGGTCGTCTTAAATAACGCAGCGGAACGTTGCATCGTTGAAAATAAGGTTACTGGACTCGTTCTTGGCTCTCCAGCCGAATTACCGGACGCATTGTCGTGGTTGCAAGAGAATTTTCGAGAAAAAATGGAGATCGCGTTAAGTGCCTCTTTCTATGCGAGAGAGAATTTTAGTTTGATGCGTATGTCTGACTCCTTTGAAATTCTTTATAATGATGAGATGATAGCGCCAAAGTCAAGATTTTCATTTTATTCGACGTTTGGAGACGACCCTGCCGATTGGTATATTTCATTCGTCGGAAATCGAGAAATTTTCTCCGATGATGGATCCTCTCGTGATCTCGTCGGTTTAGGCAGATATGCTTTTCTTGAGCGTTCCAAAGGAAGCGCGCACCACTTCTTATCCTACTTCCCGGAAGACAAACGGCTGGCGCTATGGGCTGCCGGTGTGTCGAATTTGGTGGGGGATGAGATATGAAATATAAGGTCCGAACCATTTCAGAAAGGGTGACGGTGGACCGTTCAGAAGGGTTTCTGAACGCGCTATTCGATGAGACCGGGGATGTTCCGGAGCCGCGGCCGGTCGACAAACCACTCGTTCTTTACGGTGGGGGGAATCTTGGAAAAATGGCAAAGGAATACCTCGATTTTGTCGGTATTCCTGTGCTTGGAGTGGTGGACAGGAGGGCTGTTTCACTGCAAGGGGATCCGTTTTGGTCAGGCGTTTGGGTTGTGCATCCAGACAATGTTCCTCCAGAGTGGAAGGGGCGGGCGCTTCTTGCGGTCTGCATTGTGACAGCCCCGTTTACGGCATTAGTGGCTGATCTGTTATCCGCGGGATGGGGCGATGTTGTCCCTTTTTATGACGTCACAGAGGCCTATCGCGATCGACACCCGTTAAGCAACGGCTGGTTCCTAGGGCTGCCCGGCCAAGCGGAATTATCGGCAATGTCCCGGGTGATGAAGGCCTGGGCGGACGACATATCTCGGGCACATTTCCTGCAGTTCCTGGCGTGGCGGAGGTGGCGAAGGGAATGGACTTTCGATCAGGCTCCTATCACGACCACAGACCGTTATTTCATCCCGGAGGTCCTGCCGTTTGTTGCGCAAAGTCGGACGTTTTTGGATGTTGGTGCTCATCACGGAGAGGTAGCCGCTCGTTTTATGGCCACCTGTCCCGGTTTCAGGGAGGCCTGGCTCATTGAGCCGGACCAGGGAAACCTGAGGAAGCTGAAAGAGTGGTCATCGCTTTTGGGGGGCGGCGCGCGGTCAAAAATTACAATTATAGACCGGCCGGTTTCATCTGGTGGTGGGGTTAAGCCGTTCTTTTCCGGCGGAGGTTATATGAGCCAGTTGTCCCCTCTCGGTCGTGAAAAGGTTTTGGTGGACACCATCGACCATCTGGATCTCGCTCCATCATTTATCAAATTACATCTGGAGGGCGGTGAGTTGGATGCCCTGAAGGGGGCGCAAGGGACAATTGCGGAAAATAGACCGTTAATTACCCTGACGGTCTATCACGGAGTCTCTGGGGCCTGGGAAACACCGACTTGGCTGAGAGAGTTTTTTAACCATGCTGCGATTAGATATGATTTGTATTTTCGTTTGCATAGTTGGTGTGGGACGGGCGCCGTAATTTATGGCATTCCACGTTGATTTTTTTTAGCGAAAAATCTGGAAATGTTGCGAGAAAAAAATGAAGGCGCAAGTTAAGTCAAAGCTAAACACAGAGGGAAGGGTGGATCTTCAAGACGTTATTCCGTTGGAGACGCCATTTCTTTTGTATGTTGACCCGTCCAGCGCGTGCAATTTTCGCTGTCAGTTTTGCCCAACCGGCCACATAGATCTACTCAAGGCCTCCGAATACAAACGGCGTGTACTCGATTTTGCGCTCTTTGAAAAGATAATTCGGGACGTTAGTGAATTCCCGGACCACCTGCGTGTCATGCGATTGAATAAAATCGGGGAGCCTCTCCTTAATAAAAACCTCCCGGATATGGTGCGTTTAGCCAAACAATGTGGTCGCATCGACTACATTGACCTTGCGACTAATGCCTCACTTTTCAATGAAGGTCTGCTGGAAGCGCTTATCGAGGCGGGGTTAGATCGGCTCAACGTGTCGTTGGAAGGTATCGACAATGATCAATACAGAAAACATGCTAAAGTTGATGTGAATTTTGACGAAATTATAAAAAATATAAAATGGCTATACCAAAACAAAGGTGGATGTGAAATATCAATAAAGATTCCAGGTAACTATCTTTCCGAAAAAGACAGGGAAATATTTTTTGATATATTTGGTAATTACTGTGATCGTATTTTCATAGAGGAGTTATCGCCGATCTGGCCGGAATTCGATGTTGAGGAGCGTGCGCACGTGAAAATAACACAGGACGAAGGTCAGTACAGGCAGAAATTGGAAGAGAAGGAAGTCTGCACGTATATCTTTTATGCGATGGCTGTTAATGCCGATGGGACGGTTAGTGCGTGTTGCCCCGATTGGGATCAAAAGCTTTTGATTGGTGATGCTCGTCGGCAGTCACTCCGCGAGATTTGGGGCTCCGATTCAATGAGAAAACTTCAAAAATTACATCTGAAGGGATTGCGCGAAACCCACCCCGTATGCGCAAGTTGCGGGCATGTGAAGTTTTCGCAGCAAGACAATATTGATGATTTCAAAGAAATTATTTTAATGAAAATATTCAAAGAGTAGGAGGTTAAAATGCAAAATGATAGTTTCTTGATAAAGGAGTGTCCATGCTGTGGGGCGCAGGTCAATCACGTTACAAATTGGACCTATAGCGGCCTTGGTGATTCAGTATTTAATTACACAGCCAAATTTATGGAGTGCGTTGCGTGTCGTGGGGTATTTATTGGAAATATTAGTGATGTAGTTCTTGAAAAATTCTATAATGGAGAGTGCAGTTATTTTGAAAGCGCGCATTTTTCTGTAGAGTCGGCGGAAAATAGAGAAAAGTACGCATTTTATCGCGAATTTCTCGTTGAAAACGCACTTTGTGATGTGTCGGTTGCCGACATTGGTTGCGGGCGGGGGGGGTTCTTGCGATGCCTGTCTGACAACGCCTGGGCAGCGCCTTGTTATGGAATCGATGTTGACGTGAGGAGTCTTGCTCTTGCTGACGGTGGTGCGGGCAAAGGGGCTAACATCCGATTCGAAAATGGTGGCTGCCTGAATGTCCCGTTGCCGGACCAATCGGTCGCGCTTATCACCTATTTCCATGTTTTGGAACATATTCGCGACCTTTCGAAAGTTTTTTCGGAGGCCGCCCGTGTAACAAAGTCCGGGGGCAGCATTTTGATCGACGTTCCCGACGCAGAACGGTATGGAGCTATGCCCGTCGGGTCTGCGTTCTGGTTTTCCATCAGGGAGCACGTAAATCACTTCTCAGTGCAATCGCTGGCGCTGGCGCTGGAAAGAGCCGGTTTTTCGATTGTGAAAATCTCCAGACCTGTGTTGAGGACGCCAGAGTTCTCATACCCGTCACTCGTGGTGTTGGCACAGAAGGGAGCGGCTCGTTGCGGCATCGATGACGCTCCGAGCGGCGGAATCGCGGAATTTTGCCGTCATTCCCTGCAGAGGCTTGTCGAACAGGCTCGGGATGTGAAGCGTCGCTCGGGGGGGGGGAAGGTCACTTTCTGGGGCTGTTCCGCAGAGTTGTTCAGCTTGTTGCCCGTGTTGGGATTCGAAAACATCGCCTTATGTGATGCTTCGCCATCAAAGCAAACCGCCTTTTATCACGGAATTCCCGTACAAGAGCCCAACGCTGTGCCGAAAGAAGGGCTTCTGGTTGTCGCTCCTTATTTGCACGGATCCGCGATCGAGCGGGCCGCGCGCGCGTCTGGTTGGTCGCAAGACGCGATTTATCTCCTGAGCTAGAGAGGTTAAGAGGCATGTTCCGTAACTATGACAATGCGCGCTTGGAAGAGGCTTTGGAGCGGCCGCGCCATCTGGTCGAACAGGTGGACCGCCGACTCTCTGAAGGGGTTGCTATTTACGGCGCCGGGTTTCTAGGTACGTGGGCCTGTGGCTACCTGACCTCGAACCATATTCCAGTTACCAAGTTTATCGACCGTGACAGCAGCAAGGCCGGAAAAGCGATCAATGGTGTTCCAATCGTGTCGGCCTCGAGGGAGGAGATTGCGTCCGCACCCGCCATTCTAATCGCGGCACGTCATGCGGTTCGGAATGTCGAGGAGGTAATTTCCCCGATTGGCGTGCCGGCAGTGTCTTTTGATGCTTACTATGTCGTCAAGAATTTAGAGCGTTATTTGCAATGCCGAGACGCGATGTTGTCTGACGAGCGATCGGTATCCGTTTTTAACGCTCTCTTGGTTGCGATGTTGGAAAGCGATCTTCGTCCATGCAAGGATGTCATGGAAAAAGATATGTATTTTTCGGGGGCCGATTTTTCTGGAAATTTTGAGGAAACTTTTGTCGATGCCGGCGCCTTCGTCGGAGACACGGTTGAACGATTTATCTGGGAAAATCTTGGGACATTTAGGCATATCTATGCTTTTGAGCCGGGCTATCGACAGTTTAAGGCGTTGCGCAATCGTTTGGGGCGATTAGCCTCGGAATGGGCATTCGATCCGGGATCGGTTTCACTCGTTCGTGCTGGACTTTCGGACGTCAAGGGAACAATGGGGTGTACGTTTCTGGACGATTTCCCTCTGAGGCATGGACTTACCGCCGCCAATGTCGTTCAGTCTGCCGAAGAAAGCGAAGACTGGGCGCCTGTTGTCAGGCTTGACGACTATCTGGACGGCTCGTTCGTCAGTTTCATCAAGGCTGATGTAGAGGGAATGGAATTGGAGTTGTTACGTGGTGCGCGGCAAACAATTCAGACTTTTAGGCCGAAAATGGCGCTTTGTGCGTACCATTACCCAAATCATATTTTCGAAATTGCCGAATATGTTAGGAGTATAGTTCCTGATTATAAGCTTTCACTCAGACAGCACGCTCCCATTTTCGGCGATTTTGTCCTTTATTGCTCTATGTAGTAGAGGTGGCCCCGGGAAATCGGACAGAGTGATAAGCTAATCCCGCCCTGAGGAAGGACGGGAAAATGGGTAAGGTTACACGGAA
>WASR01000167.1:0-3169 GCA_009712615.1 Methanobacterium sp.
TTAATGATCATGTTAAAACAATATGGGGGGATTATTTTACAAATAACCATATTTTAGGATCAATCTTATAAAATAAGTTGAAATAATTCCAAATTTTCTTCAATTTTTATCCATAAATACATTCCATACTCAAACCTAATGTATAAATAGACAGTTCGATATATGATGGTAGTGAAGTAAATGGTTAAAATACAGAATAAATAGGAATTTACCTTTTATTCGTAATATTTGTGATAAAATGCGACAAAGTACAAATATACGTCCCATAATATCGGCGGCATGCCTACTGATATTAATTGGTATGACAATAGCCCCTATTGGAGCAGCAAATGTCACTGTAAACTCCGGAATGAAAAATTCCGACATACAGAACTTGATAAACAACGCTAAATCAGGAGATACCATTAAATTTAATGGTGGTGACTACCAGAATGTCTCACTTGTAATAAATAAGAAGTTGAATGTGATAAGCACCAAAGGTGCAGTGTTATATGGAAACAATTCTGAAGATTCAAGTGGAAAAACCACCTACATATTTTACTTCACCAACAAAAGCTCTGGAACAGTACTTTCAGGATTTGACATCACAACAAATACAGACTACGCTGTAATACTAAACAACGTCAACAACATCAACATAGCCAACAACAACATAAACGGTGGAGAAAGAGGTTCAATCTATATAACAAACTCATCCAACGTCAACCTGACCAAAAACACTATTAAAAACTCTGGTGGAAATGGAGTAACCCTAATTTCATCCAAGGCAACAACTCTCTACAACAACTTGATAATTAACAACAAGGGAGATGGAGTGTCTGTTTTAAACTCGCAAAAAACCAACTTGACTTTAAACAGAATATTCTACAGTGGACTAAACGCAGTAACCCTGAACTCTTCTGAAAATACCATGGTACACAACAACAGTCTAAACAACAATAATGGTAATGGAATTGATCTATACAACACTGAAACTACCAACATAACTGGAAACAACATCACCTACAACAGATTCAATGGAATACTGTTTGAAGGTTACACCAAGTTTACCTATGTATCGTACAACTACTTCATACACAACTTGAACGGTATCTTCTTGGATTCAACAAGCTATGGGGATATAATTGTATCCAACTTCATAGCTAAGAGTTATAGATCCCCCTTCACTCCTTACGGTGATCAATCATACACCGGAACTGGAATCATGGTTGGAGATAACTTTCAGGACTCTGATTCAAAAATAAACATCTACTACAACACCATAATGGCAAATGAAAATTATGCAATTAAAAGTAACGTTAACTACGGTTACCTAACTGTGGGTGCAAATTACTATGGTACCAACGACAAATGGTCTTGCGGTGTTTGTCCAATGATCAAAACTGATATGTTGTATGCTAAGGTTGTAAGCGGTGTAAATGGTTTTGAATTGTTATTTTATCAGCCCAGTAATGCAAATCAACAGGTGACTCAGGTCATAGATCAGTCAATGGATTGGGTAGTTTCAACACTAAATTCAGATGGTACAACCACCGAGATCATGAATGTGCTGGGTCAGATCACAAATGGTACAGCCTTCTTGAACTTCACAAGAAACAGTAGCAAGACCTACATAGGTACAGCAATAATCAACGGTGTTAAGTATTCCTTCCAATGGGATCCAGACAACAACATAGACCAACCTGACAACAATGGAACAAACGGTACCAACAATGGAACATCTCCTAACCATGGAGATTCAAATTCAACAGGAACAGGAAACCATACCAATAGTACTGGTGGAAACATCAATACAAACGGTACTGGGGGACAATCCAACTCTAATGGTACTGGTAAAGGTGATAATGGTTCTGGAATTTCCATAAGCAATGGTACACAATCAGGATCTGGAACTGATTTAACACAAGTAGGACTAGAAGGTGCAAGTTCCAACAAGGGTGGTCAGCAGTCAGCTGGAGATACAGCAGGTGGAAGTTCAAGAGCAGTTGAAGTGGCAGTAAAAAATGCCATAAACAAAGCAGTTAACAATCCATTCAACAACCTTGGAATAATAGCGCTCCTAGGTTTAATAGGTGTAGGCTACTTTAAACGGGACAAATTTAAATGAAAATAATAAATAAATCCTTTTTTATTTTTTTATATTTTTTTTAGGGATATAAAATCAAATTACGGTTAAATATAAAAATAAATTGAACATAAGTTTTATTTTAGAAAATTAGCGTCCAAGTGGACAGGTTTTTGTACAGTTGAAGCAAACATACTGGGATCCCAATGCTTGGGCCTGATAGATCAGCCGATAATTATCTCCAGCTACCATTTCCTCTTGCTCAGATGGTGTTGAATTTATAAAGTTAATCCAGAACTGTTTATTTCCACCAAATCCATAGGGCTGGCTGTTTGATAAACATCTCATCACATCAGTTTTGTTTTCGTTATCTAATGCATTAACTGGACAGTTTTTCACACAGTTATCACAGTAGGTGCAGTCAGTTTCATCAAGGGGTGAATCTGCTTCCAGATCAAGATCTGTCAAGATAGCGATAAACATCACCTTTGAACCCATTTCTGGGTGAATGATTAAATTATGCCTTCCAAAATTTCCCAAACCTGCTGCATAGGCTGCATGTCTCAAGGATACGAATCCTGATGGCATTGAGGTTTGCTTGCTCATGGTAATGGGTCCTGATGAGGGCACGATCATGACCTTGGCATTGAAGTTGGTTTTAATATAATTTGCAAGTTGAAAACTTGTTGTTTGTGAAAAATCAGAGATCAACTTTATACCAACAGATGCGAACTGTGTATCTTCAGATTCCATGTTGTCTATCTGTTGGAATGCAAGCACGACCATGTTTTTTGCAGTTGGAAATAGATCATGTATATCCATGGAGTTTGGACTGTTGTAGTTTTCGATAGATGCAATTCCAACGTCGTCTATTCCTAGTTCTTTTGCTTTTTCAATTATTTTTTCCTTCATAAACTTGACAACCCCATCTGTAGATCATACATAAATTTTATTAACATACAAATTATTTGTATACAAATAAAATTATTTATTCGAACATATATAATTTTACCCGGACCCACACACGACTACAAATTAATTTAAATAAAATTATTTAAAACAAATTAACTAGTTAAGTGGAGACAAAAATACCATGGAAAAATT
>WASR01000167.1:3179-5141 GCA_009712615.1 Methanobacterium sp.
TTATCCAGCTCATCAGGCCAGAATTACCAATTGCTGGAGGAATATGCGTAATAGCAGGCCAAATAATCGTATTACAAAGCTTTCCAAACTTGGGTGTAGGGTTACTGGGATTTCTCACAGGATTCTTAATTTCCAGTGCTGCCATGATAACCAACGATTACTTTGATTTGGACGTGGACAAAATAAACCATCCTCAAAGACCGCTACCATCAGGAAGAGTATCTCTTTCAGAAATCAAAGTTTTAACTTCTATCTTTTCAATTTTAGGATTTTTAACAGCAGCTCTCTTGGGGCAGTTGACATTGGTGTTGTCGGTGTTTCTCTGGACTGTAGCAATCATGTACAACTGGAAGTACAAAGAAACAGGCCTGTTAGGAAATGTGATGGTGGCAGTCTCTGTCACAGGATTCTTCATTTTTGGTGGACTTTCAGTGGGAGGATTAACAAACGGTTTGATCTGGTTATTTGGAGGATTGGCATTCCTTTTTGATCTAGCAGAAGAAATAGCTGGTGATGCCATGGACATGGAAGGTGATGAACAACGTGCCTCAAAAACAATTGCCCGAAAACATGGAAAAGAGTACGCACTAAGAGTTTCAACCATATTATATTCATTTATAGTAATTTTGAGTACAGTACCATTCTTAATGGGCTGGCTTGACACGAAATTTCTCTATATATTCATACCATTAGACATGGCAATCATATATTTGTCCATAAAAATTTTAAAAACCGCAACAGTTGAAGAGGGTAGAAACAGAATTCGCCAACTTTTTCTGACTATGACAGGGTTTGTTATAATATTTGTAGTACTTTTACTACTATGAAGATTCCAAACTCAAAAATATAGACATAAAAAAACCTTGATGAATAACTTTTTATTCTGAAGTTTTGGAGTAGTCTGTGATGCCTAATCTGTTACCAAATGGATCTTCAAATTCCACTGCCATTCCGGTCATGATCTCGAATGGTTCTGATAAAAAGTTGACTCCCCTTTCCTTCAGGTTTTTGTACTCACTTTTAACATCATCAACCACAAACCAAATTGTGGGTTTAACATCTGGAAAAGTATTTAAATCCTTCAAAATAATAGCAGGTTCTTCTTCTCCCACATTAAATGCTGCCATGCCCTTATCTGAGAAGTCAAACTTTAATTTAAGACCTAAAACAGATTCATAATATTTTTTAGCCTGCTCAAGATCATTTACACCAAGAAAAAAATTATCGTAGTCCTTCATATTAATCCTCCAAATTACAAGTTGTGATGATTCTAAAAATATTATACCCTTGTTTAGTGTTAGTTGAAAGGATATACGCTTCTTATATTGGGTTTTATTCCTTAAAGTTGGTCAAGAACATCTAAGAGTTTGTTGTAATATTTTTCATCCACATTTTTCCGGAACTCAGCATCAAGATCCTTTGCAATTTCTATCATCTGTGGCCGGATCTCCTTTGATTTAGATGTTAAACAAACTAATACAGATCTACGATCATTGGTATCTTCAATTTTTTTGATAAAATTTCTTTTTTCCATCCTGTCAAGCACACCTGTGAGGGTTGCTCCGTCCATATCCAACCTTTTTGCAAGATCTTTAAATCTAATTTCATCCTTATCCCACAGCGCACTTAAAACATAGAACTGGGCAGGGGTGATTTTAAATTGTGCAAGCTTTTCCTCGTAGTACCTGTGGATCTTACGCCGGACCCTGTTCAATTTGAAACAGACATAATTTTCTGGTCCTTCAGTTTCAATCAATATCATAACCTCTTATCATTGTATCTAGATATGTTAACATTTATTTTTAGGATCAATTATTAGATTTCTATAACAATCCATATAATAATTTTTGAGTGATGTAAACTATTAATAAAAAAAGATGTATTTTTTTTGAAGCTAAAAAAAAAATAATAAAAATTTACGCTGGCCCTTCAGGCGAATTTTTTATCATTCTTTCTCTAAAG
>WASR01000276.1 GCA_009712615.1 Methanobacterium sp.
TTTATCAACAAGTATTTGCTGCAGATGTATTAAAAATATGCAACACTATGATAGTTGCACCTACAGCTTTGGGAAAAACCATAGTGGCTGCTTTAGTTTCTGCTGAAAGACTGAAAACCTTTGAAAATTCCAAGGTTTTAGTTCTTGCACCAAGTAAACCGCTGGTTATTCAACATGAAGAAAGTTTCAGAGAATTTTTAAAAACCAGTGTGTGTTCTTTGACTGGATCCATAAATCCTGAAGAACGTGTTAAACTATGGAATAATTCACAAATTATTTGTGCAACTCCCCAAACTGTGGAATCTGACATAATTTCTTCTAGGTACGATCTCAAAAACGTTTCTCTTATGGTCTTTGATGAATGTCATAGAGGAGTTGGATCCTATTCCTACGTATACCTGGCTGATAAGTACATGAAAGAGGCTAAAAATCCACTATTACTGGGACTCACAGCATCTCCAGGTTGGAATGAAGACAAAATACAAGAAGTTTGTCAAAATCTTTACATCAAAGAAGTTGAAATTAAATCTGAAGAAGATTCTGATGTTGAGCCTTATTTCAACCCTGTAGAGGTTAAATGGATTAAAACAGAGTTAAATCAAGAACTTAAAGATATTAAAATGCATTTAGAAAAGGCACTAAAAGTCAGATTGACAACTCTAAAAAAGATGGGAGTCATAAGTTCAATTTCAAATGTTAGTAAGAAAGATGTTTTAAAGGCTAAAGGTCGGGCTCAAAGACGTATTGGTGTGAGTCTTCACCCACCACAGAAATGTTTTCTTGCAGTTTCAATCTTAACCGCTGTGATAAATATTCAACATTCTATTGAATTACTTGAAACACAAGGTACAATTCCTTTGCAGAAATACATAGAAAGGTTGAAGAAAAAGAAAACAAAAGCTGCAAAAGGTCTTTTAAATGATGCTGAATTTCAGATGGCTGTGGGGCTTACCGATAAAGCTGTTGAAAATGGAGTTGACCACCCCAAACTCAAACGTTTAATGCAATTATTGAAAAAAGAATTGAAAAACTCAAATTCAAGGATAATAATATTTACACAATTTAGAGATTCTGTAGAGAATATCTATCAGCACTGCATGGAAAAGAACATAAACGCAGTTAAATTTTATGGTCAAGCATCAAGGGAAAACGAAAAGGGATTAACTCAAAAAAAGCAGAAAGAAATCATTAAATCATTCAAAAATGGAGAATATGATGTTCTTATTTCTACCAGTGTTGCTGAAGAAGGAATTGACATACCTTCCGTAGATCTAGTTGTACTCTACGAACCTGTTCCATCAGAAATACGAATGATACAAAGGAGAGGTAGAACGGGACGAAAAAACAGGGGTAAAATGTTCATTTTAATAACAAAAGGAACAAGAGACGAATCATATTACTGGTCCAGTATTAACAAGGAAAAACAGATGAAAAAACAGCTCAATAGAAATTTTAATAAAGACATGACAGATTTTAGACCTGTACAAAGCAAAATCAACTCAGAAAATATGGAAAAACCTGCAGAAGTAAATCGACCCATTATATACGCAGATTCACGCGAAGGTAGTTCAAGGGTTTTAAGAGAATTAGAACGACTTAATGTTGATATCAAAGTTAAAAGTCTCGCAGTGGCCGATTATCAAGTGAGTGATGATGTTGCAATTGAAAGAAAAACCAATTCAGATTTTGTAAGCTCTATAATGGATAAAAGGCTTCATAAACAGGCAAAAGAACTTGTTGATAACTTTAAAAAGCCAGTGATCATAATTGAAGGTTCTGAGTTCTACTCAGGATTTATACATCCAAATGCTGTTAGAGGGGCATTAGCATCCATTGCAGTTGATTTTGGAATTCCTATAATACCAACCAGATCTCCTGAAGATACTGCGGCAATGATAAACAGGATAGCAATAAGAGAACAGACCCATGAAAAATCGGATATTCAGATCAGAACCGAGAAAAAGCCTCTAACAACATGGGAACAACAAATATTCTTTGTTGAATCTTTGCCCAATATAGGCCCAGTTACTGCTCGAAAACTGCTAGAAGAATTTAAAACAGTTCGAGGAGTGATAAATGCTTCTGAAGAAGAGCTGAAAAAAGTTGATGGTATTGGAGATAAAATAGCAAAAAATATTATGAGAGTTGTGGATTCAGGATTTAAAACACTGAAAAGTGAGAAATACCTAAAACTTGATTTGGAAAATTCTTAATTCATAAAAATTAGTGGTTAAGAACTATAATTAATAATTAAAATAATTTAACAACAATTTTACAAATATTTAATGAAAAATTAGGTGATTATTTGCGAATATTAATAGATGAAAGGGGAAAAAAGTACATGGTCAAAGACCAGGAGTTTCACACTGACTTTGGATATATTACACAAGAAGATATAGTAAACTCCAAATCAGGGGATACACTAAAAACACACCTTGGACGTGAGTTTAAAGTAATTCAACCAAACATCAATGACTACATCGAACTCATGGAAAGAAAGTGTTCAATAATTCTTCCCAAGGATATTGGGATTATAACAGCCATAACTGGTCTTGGTTCTGGTTTTAAAGTTTTAGATGCTGGAAGTGGTTCTGGAGCAACTGCGATGCACTTTGGAAACATTGTAGGAAACCAGGGTGAAGTTTTTTCCTATGAAATTAGGGAAGATTTTGCAGAAATTGCAGAACGAAATATTAAAGGATTTGGATTGGATAACGTTAAAGTCAAATGTAAGGATGTGACTGAAGGCATAGATGAAATTGATCTCGACCTAATATTTTTGGACCTGCCAAAACCATGGGATGCAGCTGAAGCAGCAATAGATGCTCTTAGACACGGAGGATACATAGCAACATACACTCCATTTGTAGAACAGATCCAAATACTTCAAAGGGTACTAAAAAAAGTTGGATTCAAAGAAGTTGAGAGTTTTGAATGTATATTTAGAGGTATAGAAGTTACAAACAAAGGGACTCGTCCAAAAACAAGAATGGCCGGACATACTGGCTACCTCAGTTTTGGAAGGAAAATTTAAATAGAAATAATAAATTGTATGAAACTAAACAACTAATTGAAATGTTGCAAATTTAATTTAAGTAAAAGTAGATAGAATTTTTTAGTGGTGTTTTAATGGTCTTTAATCAAAAAAATATAATTTCCATTAGTGATTTCAGTAAAGAGGATATTGAGTATATCTTAAGACTTTCAGATAAAATGGAACCCATAGCAAGATCCAAAAAAACTTCTAATGTACTTTCTGGAAAATTGTTAGGGATGTTATTTTACGAGCCCAGTACAAGAACAAGGTTGTCATTTGAAGCAGCTATGAAACGACTTGGTGGAAGTACAATAGGATTTGCTGAAGCAAATGTTAGTTCAGCAACCAAAGGAGAAAATTTAACAGATACAGTGAAGATAGTGGGAGAATACTCTGACGCCATAGTTATTAGACATAATATGGAAGGTGCTGCTAGATTCGCCAGTGGCATAGTTGATGTTCCAGTTATTAATGCTGGAGACGGTGCAGGTCAACATCCCACTCAAACCCTTTTGGACCTTTACACCATGAAAAAGTTATTGGGAAAGATCGATGATCTTCATGTTGCATTAATTGGAGATCTAAAATATGGAAGAACTGTGCATTCTCTTGCGTATGCCCTTGCAATGTTTGATGTTAAAATGAGCTTTGTTTCCCCTCCAGAACTTAAAATGCCTGAAGGAATAGTCCATGATCTAAACAAAGCAGGTGTATCAGTTCAACAAACAGATGATGTTCATAGTGTTTTAGAAGATTCTGATGTTTTTTATGTAACAAGAATACAAAAGGAAAGATTCCCAGATCCGGAAGAATTTTCAAGGATTAAAGGCGCCTACATGATCGACAAAAAACTGGTTGAAGACACAGACCTCATAGTCATGCATCCACTTCCCAGGATCGATGAAATATCATACGATTTGGATGACACCAAATATGCAAAATATTTTGAACAAGCATTTTATGGTGTACCCGTACGTATGGCCCTCTTAAAGTCAATAATTGAGAGTTACGAATAAATTAAATTTTATTTTTTTAAAAAAATATTGGAATTGTTAACCATTCCAAATTGCATCTTCTAAAAGACCCATTTCACACTGCAAATCAATTATATTGGTTCTTCCTATTCCCCGTCCTCTAGATATAGTTTTTGTTGATATTAACCCCAACATTTCAAGTTCATTAATAAAATCAAATATCCTTCTGTATGAAACAGAATCCCCCTTGGAAAATTGCTTATAAACTTCGTAGAGTCTACCGGATGTAATTTCTTCCTTTTCTTTTGTTAAGTACAGTATTGACTCCAATACCTTTTGTTGCTGACTAGGAAGTGTCATTACAATATCTGTAACCTTGTTGTGTTCTATGTAGTCTTTAGCTTCCCTGACATAATTTTCAAAAACTGTTTCTGAACCCTTTTCATCTGCCAATTCTCCAGATGTTCGGAGTAGATCTAATGCATATCTAGCATCTCCCTCTTCTTTAGCTGCTAATGCAGCACAAAGTGGGATCACATCGTTGTTTAAAACATCATCCTTGAAAGACATTTTAGATCTTTCATTCAAGATGTCTACAAGTTGTTGAGCATTGTATGGAGGGAATACAATTTCCCTGTCACGAAGACTACTTCTTACCCTTGGTTTGATAAATTGTTTAAAATCAACGAAGTTGCTTATTGATGCTATTGATACATTATCCGTCCTTGTTAAAGTATAAAGAAGTCCATCACCATCATTTTTGAGTAGAATATCTATTTCATCTAAAATAATTATTAAAATAAGATCTTTTCCAAACACATTCTTCTTAAAAAGATCACGAAAAGCGTGGACAACCTCTGCCTTGGTCCAACCTCTGTAAGGAACATCCCTACCCATCTGTTGACATAATCTGGCAATTACCTGATACTCAGTAGTATAGTCTGTACATCTTATGTATTCTACCCTAACGTTAACTTTCTTTTCTTTAGCAATTTGTTCAAGTTGTTTCCGAGCAAATTTAGAAACTGCTGTTTTACCAGTTCCAGTTTTACCATATATTGTTACTTCAGGAGGTGTTAC
>WASR01000206.1 GCA_009712615.1 Methanobacterium sp.
GATGAGATCTTTATTGAAAAATTTGTCCGAATAAAATTTAATTAGCTCCATAGATTTCAAGAATAGAGTAATTGAGAAATTATTAAGAATTCTAACATGTATGGACTTATCAATCGTCTGGGATCAAAAATATTAATTACAATTATTAACCTCTAAAAGATTGTTTAAATCCGTTGATCACATCTTTTGCAGATTGTATCAGGGGATGTTTTACTTTGACAGGGGTTTTCATTTTATCCAGTCTTTCTATTCTGAAGTAGAGTGGAGGATGGGGATCCCAAGCCAACCATCGAAGAACGTTTGAAGATGATCTTTCCATTTGCAACCTGTTAAACCCTATTTTTCTCAGAGATTCTGCAAGTACTTCAGGTTGACCTATTTTCATTGCAGAAACAAGATCTGCACGTGTTTCAAAGAATTTGGCAACGAAGAATATGGCTGCCATCACCACTATGATGTAAATTATTGGATTCAAAATTACCAGGGGGAAAAATACAGTGAATCTTAAAATAAATTCTATGGAAATGATGGAAAACAACACAATAGGGTCACGACCCTTCAAATGCCCCATTTCATGTCCAAGCACACTTAAAATTTCATCTTCTTCAAGTTCAACCAATAAACCAGTGGTTATTAACACTAAGCCACGACTTGGCATTGGTCCTGTGGCGGCTGCGTTTGGTATCATGGTGTTGGAGATCACTATTTTTGGTATGGGTATGTTGAATTTAGATGCTGCATTTTCCACTATGCTGTAAACATCCACTATCTTAACAAGGCTACTGTCTGGGCTGCATTTAAATCCATAGTTTTCGAAGATTTCCTCGCCGATTTCGCAGGTCGGCTCCTTTCCAATTGCCAAAGACTTTTTGTAGATGTCATTTTTCATCTGTACAACTACATCGTTTCCAAACTTTTCTTTAAAAGTTCTAAATTCTTCCACTGGAAGCTGGTATTCTAATATGTGAACATATGGATTTGATGGTGTGATCCTCCAGTTGTTTCTGGCCATGTAAATTCTGTCAGAAAGCAGTACTATTACCAGTTGAAGTCCAAGAATGGCGATCACAGCAAAAACTAGCCCTAGGAATATGAAAAATATGATGTTTATTCCAAAAAAAAGCACGTATAAAAACAGGAGGTTACTTCCAAACAGTCTGTCGGCAATTTTTTTCCCAGAATTTGGTGGCTCTTCTGGTATGACATCTTCTCCCTCAACCCATGCAAAGTAGAGTGTGGACTGTCTTATGGTTTCATGGAAAAACTGTACAGCGAGGATGAGTTCCTCTTTAATATTTGTAACAAACTTTTCTGGTGTGCCGTTGTAGGATGTAATTTTAACATCCAGGGGTGATCCCGCAACTATTTCCACAAAAAGTTTCCAACCATATTCAGGATTTAGGGCATAAAAACTGAGTTTAGAATTGTTTGATCCGTTGATTTTGTTTACTACGCTGAAATTTTTGGGTTTAGACAATAAATAATATTTATAAATGAATTCAAGTACCTCTTTCATATGTGCCGGAGCAACGGCTGTATCGATGGCAAAATTATCGGTCATAGTCATAATCACCAGCTATAAAAATAATTGACAATTATTCTATGGAGTTAATGGATTAAGTAATTTTAGAAATTAGGCAAATTATCTTTGAATCTTATGGCAATTGAATATATATTTAAAAAATGCATAAAAATCAATAAACTATCCAAGCATATGCTGTTTTTTTGTTTGGTGATGTTGGATAAATAGTTCAAATTAAAGTTTGAGGCACATATTTATATGTTCGTTTTGCCAACCTTAATAATCATAATATTTCAATGGACTCATAAGATTTAAGTTAACTAATGGGTTTTTTTTGATGAAATGTAGGAGGTTAAAAATTTGCTTCTCTTAATAAGTCCAATAAATGCAGAGGAGGCACTAGAATCTATTGAAGGTGGTGCCGACATAGTAGACGTTAAAAATCCAAAGGAAGGATCCCTTGGGGCTAATTTTCCATGGGTTATCAAGAATATCAGGGAGATAACTCCAGAAGGCATGCATGTAAGTGCAACTCTGGGTGATGTTCCATACAAACCAGGTACAGTGTCACTAGCAGCTGCTGGAGCAGTTGTATCCGGTGCTGATTACATCAAAGTAGGTCTTTACGGAACTAAAAACTACGATGAAGCTTTAGAAGTCATGGAAAATGTAGTTAAATCTGTTAAAGAATTTGATGAAGATGCACTGATAGTTGCATCTGGATACGCAGACGCACACAGGGTAGGAGCAGTGGATCCCATGGAAATTCCACGTGTAGCCGCTGATGCAGGAGCAGATCTTGCAATGGTAGACACAGCAGTAAAGGATGGAAAAACCCTCTTTGATTTTATGGATGTTGATAAACTTCAAAAATTCAATGACACAATACATGATTATGGACTGAAATCTGCCCTCGCAGGTTCAATTAAAAAGGATCAGCTTAAATTACTCTATGATATAGGATGCGATGTTGTGGGAATAAGGGGAGCTGCCTGTACAGGTGGAGACAGAAACAATGGAAGTATACACAGAACTGCTGTCAAGGAATTGAAGAATATGATAGAAAACTTTTAAAGTTTTAAAATCTAATATAAATGAAATTTAATACAGCTTTTTTCATTGATATTATATGTTCATGAAAATCTGAAGGTAAGGGTTTAATGAGATTTAAACCCAATTAACTATTTGAACAACCTTTTAAGGGTTGGAGGTATTTATATGTTCTCGGAAAAATTGATTAATGCACCAGAAGGGTTCACTTTTGACGATTTTTTGATGGTACCATCAGTATCTTCAGTTGAACCTAAGGACGTTGAAACTACGACCCAAATTTCAAGAAATTACAGAATTAACATCCCAATAGTTAGCTCTGCCATGGACACAGTAACAGAAGGAGAAATGGCCATAGCTTTAGCTCAAGAAGGAGGTTTAGGTGTTATACACCGAAATATGACCATAAATGAGCAAATTAATGAGATCAAGAAGGTTAAACGATCTGGTGATCTCACAATACGAGATGTTATCACCATCAGTCCAGAAGCATCCATTGTAGATGCGCAGGAAATTATGGACGATGAAGAGATAAGTGGACTTCCAGTTGTTAGGGATGGAACAGTCGTAGGTATAATAAGTGGGAGAGATGTAACACCTATTTTAAATTCTGATCCAAAGAGGATGGTTAAGGATATCATGACAGAGGAAGTCGTCACAGTATCTGAATCCACCACACCTGAGGAAGCTCTTGATATTGCCTATGAAAACAAAGTTGAGAGACTACCTGTTGTTGAAGAGGGCAATATTGTAGGCATACTCACAATGAGGGATATACTTGAAAGGAAAAATTTCCCAAATGCATCTAGAGATAAAAAGGGCAGATTCCTAGTTGCGGCAGCAACAGGACCATTTGATCTTGAAAGAGCAATGGCTCTTGATGAAGCAGGTGCAGATATAATTGCAGTGGACTGTGCACACGCACACAAACCTAGTATTGTGGATTCTGTTAAAACCATGAACGAAAATATTGATGCAGATCTTTTAGTAGGCAATATAGCTACAGGAGAAGCTGCAGAAGACCTCATGGCTGCAGAGGTTGATGGATTTAAAGTTGGTATTGGTCCAGGTTCCATATGCACAACCAGAATTATATCTGGAGTTGGAGTGCCTCAATTAACAGCAATATCGTCTGTGGCTGATGTTGCAAGGGATTATGGAGTTCCAGTAATAGGAGATGGGGGTTTAAGATACTCTGGAGACATTGCAAAAGCCATAGGAGCAGGAGCAGATGCAGTAATGCTCGGAAGTCTACTAGCAGGAACACGCGAAGCACCTGGAGATGTTGTTATAATGAACGGAAGAAAGTTCAAACAATACAGGGGAATGGGTTCATTAGGAGCTATGACTGGAGGAGTTGGAGCAGGAACAGACCGTTACTTCCAGGAAGTAAAGGGGCCAATGAAACATGCAAAACTCGTACCTGAAGGAGTTGAAGGAGTAGTACCTTACAAAGGACCTGCAGATGAAATTCTATTCCAATTAATAGGTGGAATAAAGGCATCATTTGGTTACTGTGGAGCAAACAACATAAAAGATATGCAGAAAAAGGCTAAATTCGTAAGAATTTCTCCTAGTGGAATGACAGAAAGCCATCCACACGACCTCACAATAACCAACGAGAGTCCCAACTACCCAACAACAAGATTGATGTAAACCAACATCAAACCCTTTTTTTTATATTTATTTAAAAATTAGCAAGGATCATCCAATTTCTTACATAAATCCCAAATTTACACAGATGTTTTATTATCAAGTCTTAATAATAAAAATATAGATAAATATTGATAATTAAACGTTGGTAGAACATCATGAAATCTGTAATAGTGTTATGTGGGGGATTGAGTACAAGAATGGGTCAGGATAAAGGATCCATGGATTACCATGATAAACCCATGGTAGTACACGTGCTCGAATCTTTAGAACAGGTTGCAGATGAAGTAATGTTGGTAATCAGGAACGAAGATCAGTACAGTAAATACAAAAATTTGCTATTAAAACATGCTATTTTAGAATCTTCCAACTTTAAAATATTGAAGGATACAGTAAAGGATAAAGGACCTCTTGGAGGAATTTATACTGGGATTAGTGCCATTCATTCTGATAAGGCTTTGATTGTTCCATGTGATTCTCCATTCATATCAAAGGAACTGGTTACACAAATCTTTGAAATTTCTAAAAATTTTCCTGATTTTGAGTCATACGTACCGATATGGCCTGATGGAAATATGGAACCACTACACTCCATTTATCCCGCAAATTCTAAGGAAATAATAGATGATCTATTATTGAATGATCAAAGGAATGTTAAGGCATTAATAGAAAGGTTAAATGTAAAGTTCATAGAAATTGAAGAATTTAACCTTCCAAAGGAAAGTTTTCTCAATCTGAACAGTCCCAAAGATATTTCAAAGTTAGATCAGGGTAAATAAAAAGAAAAATTTGTATTTTGAACAAGGGTTACGATTGAAACTTTGAAAAACATTTTTAAATCAAAACAATAAAAAC
>WASR01000220.1:0-2368 GCA_009712615.1 Methanobacterium sp.
GTTAACTATAATTAAAAGAGGAACCATATCTATAGCAAACAATTTAATATTCTAAAACTGGATTTAATAAAATATTAGATGAATATTTCTTTAAAATAGACATTTACCAGGTATACCATGACAGAACCAAAGATTTCAATAATAATTCCTGTTTACAATGCAGAAGAATATCTCAAACAATGTTTAGACAGTCTCGTTAATCAAAGCTTGGAAGATATAGAAATTCTCTGTGTTGATGATAAATCGCCAGATAACAGCAGGAATATAATAGAGGCATATTCAAAGAAGGATGAACGTGTTAAGTATATTTCAATGGAGAAAAATTCAGGATCTGGACTCGCCAGAAATATGGGAATCAAAAATGCAAGTGGAGAATATTTATCATTCGTTGATTCTGATGACCATGTGATGGACAGCTCTGTGTACGAGAAGATCTATGATTATGCCATAGACAATCATGCCGATATGATAAGCGTTAATTTGATGTCCTATGAAAATGGTAACTACGTGAATAACCGGGACTGTCTTAATATCTATGAAGAAAAGGTTATTAAACCACAAGACTATGGAATTCCATGGCATCATCAAAAAAATATCTATAAGAGAAGTTTTATTTTAGAACATGGTATTTTGTATCCGGATTACAAAAGAGGTCAAGATCCGGTTTTTTTAGCGAATGTTTTGAAAAATGTTGATGCCATTTACTGCCTGCCCCTGAACATGTACGCGTACCGAAAGTATGAAAAGTATGATAAAATAAATTCCGAATCTAAAGAACTTGACTACATTAAACACTTCCATGACGTGCTCAACATTTTAGACTACGAAAGTTTCAGAGAAACTCATGAAAAATACCAGGCCAGGATGTACAAATTTTTAATAAATCCCGAACTATATTATTCAGAATCTAGCGTGAAAGAAAATCTTAAAAAAGTATTTGGTGAAAACAGTCCCGTTTTAACTATTTATGAACTTAAAAAATCATTAAAAGAGAATGAAAACAATCTGAAACATTTTAAATTATCTTCCAACTACAGATACAGTAGTTTTCCAGAAATGAATTATCTCATAGATTCAATGATTCGATACCAAAATTCGACGCTGAATTTAGATTTAGATGGAAAAAAGTTATCCTTGGATACAAACCTCATTGTAGAAGAATTGTATAAGTGCCAGTACATGGAAAATATTGGCAGATCCAAAACCCAGAGATTGACATCCAAATTCCCAGTACTGTACATGATATTCAACAATAGTGGAGGCATAAAAGGTCTTGTTAAGAATATTAAAGGTTACAAATCCATTAAGAGGAACAATTTGTTTGATACTGGTTACTACTTGAGAATGTATCCTGATATTAAAATAGCAGGTAAGGATCCCCTGCTCCACTACATGTTCTATGGTTTTAAAGAAAAAAGGAATCCCAATGCACTGTTTGATAATGAATTCTATCTGAATAAATATTCCGATGTTAAAGATTTGAATATAAGCCCACTCGTCCATTATGTCCTTTTCGGAAAGTTAGAAAACAGAGAAGTCTCGCCTGATCCAGAAACCAGGGTGGTTAATGTTGAACAGATCAGTGATGTTGCTGGCATTGACAATGCCATTGAAATTGAATTTAACAGACCAATAAAGCCCGGCACAACATGGATTGAGCTTAAAAATAAAAAAACTAAGGAACCAGTCGAATTTGAAAAAAAGTTCTTTAAAAACAGGATATACCTAATTCTTCTTGAACAGTTATCTGAAACAGAAGATTACAGTCTTATCCTACATTCAGAATGTGTTACAGATCTTTTAAACAATCCATTGAACCTTTACTCCACTAATTTATCCCTGGGATAGGTTTATCTAAAAAAAATAGAAGGCATACGTAACCTGTGATATTATTTAAATTGAATTTCACAGGTTCCTTTGATATTGAAGAAGGTGCCTTTAACTGGTTTAAAAATTCTCAATCTGGTGTTAAAAAAAATATATTTATTGGATCATTTAATTTTCGGAACAAACACTAGAAAGTCCCATTAAAAGTCCCAACTTGGTTTTTTATATCCAAACTCAGCTGCCAATTCATCATCCCACTGATTTTTGGTGAACATTATATCGTAGTTTTCCTGGGATTTTTCCTTCAGAATTTCTGTAGATTGCTGTAGTTTATGGTGTACATTCGCACCATCGACATGGTATATGTTTAGATTCATCACGTGTCTTATGTAGTTACAGTACATACGATCTGAGCGGTAATGTCGTCCATACTCCGCATTTAATCCCAATGAATTATCTAGTACCTCTCGTTTAATATAAACACAGAAGAATGCTGCAAAGCTCAGTTTCACCTGTCTTCCTGAATGGATTATTGGTACAT
>WASR01000220.1:2378-5058 GCA_009712615.1 Methanobacterium sp.
TTTATCATGTTGTTAAACAGCCCAGATAAATTAACGTCACATTCATAATCTGCCGAGGCATAGGGCACGTGTTCACGCAGAGTGTTACTTTCAGCCGGAAGAATTTGTTTTGGTACTATCAACCCACAGTCTGGAAGGTTGTATGCGGCGTTCTGCATTGCTATGATTGCACCAGATGTGATCATGGCATCGTTATTCATGAGGAGTATGTCATTTCCTTTTTCAGCCATTTCTATGCCCTGATTCACTGCATATGTGAATCCATAGTTGATCTGATTTTTAATAAGTTTTATCTTACCCTCCAATTCCATGGTTGAAAGGTAGTCAGTCACGGGTTTGCTTGAATCATTATCTACCACAATAATTTCAACCCAATCATCCACATTTAAATTTATGATTGCGTTTAAACATTCCTCAATATCTTCAAGAGACTCGTAACTAGGAATCACAATGCTGACGTTGTTCAAAGGTTTGATGGGCTGAATTTTAGTTCCGAGTTCATTCCTTCTTTCAGTCTGTTTTTTACGGAACATTTCAAGGTAATGCTTGTCCCCTGTGCCGTTTAATGGTTGACCGTAGTAATTTGAAAGCAGTACAGGAACTGAGTATACCTGTGAATTATTGATTGTGCGCAGTATCCAGTCCCAGTCAGAATATTGATTTAAAGATTCATCAAAACCACCAATTTTCTTGTAAAGATGGTGGGTGTGGCAGAGAGAATTTAGATCGATGTAGTTCCTATTTTCAAGTAGAGACCTGTTCAAACTTCCATACCTAACTGCATATGGATGTGCTTCACCATCTTCAAACAACATCTGACCACTGTATATGGCCTCTGCATCCGGCAGTCTTTTAAAGGCGCCCACCATTGCAGCCAGATACCTCGGATCCCATGTGCAGTTTGGGTCCAAATATGCCACATAATCTCCGTGAACAGCAGTTAATGCCAAATTTCTTGCAGACGAAATTTCTTTACAATCTCTGTTCTGGATTAAAATTAAATTTTCAGTTTCAATATTCTTTAAAAATTCAAATGAACCATCTGTACTCCCACCATCGACAAACACAAGTTCAATATTTTGGTAAGATTGATTTAAAACAGAATCAACCGCGAATTTAAGGGTTTTTATTGAGTTGTAAACAGGAATTATAACTGAAACTAACGGTTTCTTGTCAGTCTCCCCTGGAGAATAGGATGTTAAATATTTAGCAATGTCTTCCATGGTTGCGAAACATCTCTTGTCCTGTTCACGAAATGGTGAGAAGATGAGTGGCGAGACAAACGAATTCTTCAGAAATCCTGAAAGATCCCTGAAGGTTCTTGGCTGTGAAAGTATCATCTTCATCTTGGAAATTATTTTACCATTGGTTCCATCATAAAACCCTATTTCATGATTTTTACCATCTATTAATGATGGAGGAACATTGAATTTGAAAACACTGCATTCATCACTATTTTCATTGAGAATTCTCTCTGTTTTGATGTTGAAATTCTCTTCATCAATCCTTAAAATTGTTTCAAAGGCCTCATCCGAGACATCTACATATCCTTCAATGGACATGTCAGCCCTGTTCAGGAATATTTTTCCGTTGTAGTCAGTATTAACAGGCCCAACTTCTCTTCTGTAGGTTTTTCTGTTTTCTTTAATTCCATAGATTGCGTAGTGTACAAGGGGGTTTAGTTGAGATTTCCTGACATCAGGATGTGTTTCAAAGTAGTACTCTGCATCAAATTCTTTGCTGGGGTTTCTACCCTCTTTAAATCCATGATAAATGTAGTGGATGATAGGATCCTTCCCAGTCAGTTTAACATCGTTGTAGGTGTTCAGGTAGTAACCAATATCAAGGATATTATTTTTCTTTATTTCATGATATCCCTTTCTGTTTATCATGGTTGTTTTAAGCCCTGTTTTTGGCAGGTACCTCATCATGTAAAGCAATGGTAATTTAGAACCTATTCTTTGGCATAGAGATCTGTACTTATTGTTTTTAAATTAAAATTCGGTTTTAACCTCATCTACACGGATTTCAAGATCTCCATTTAGAGTTTTATATTTTTCAAGGTCTTCATGAACCTTCAGGTTTTCAGTTTCAACAGCATTGAATATATCCACAGATCTTTGAACAAATTCGTTTAGTTGGGCATCATCTTCATAGAGTACTCCATTGCCGTTGATTTCAATATAGGTGAATTTGAGTTCATGTTCTGTTTCAGCCGTGAATTCCCCTATAAAATCTTTATAATCCGCATGTATCCCATCAATTTCATTTAAATCAGAAGAAACTGTTTTATCCTTGTTTTCTACTGATTCTGGTCCTGTGTTCATGATGAAGATCACGGGAAATTTAGTGGTTCTTGTACTTGCTTCCACAGCCCTTAGTATCATCATGAGCTCATGGTGATTTTCTGTTGAATCTACTATCAACACATCGTAATTTTGAAGGGGTGGAATTTGTTCTAATATGTTGGTTATTTCAACATCTGTTTCATATTCTGAAAGCTGTTCTAAATTAATATGATTTTTAAATGGGTTTAAAATAGTTAAATGAGTATTTTTATCTTCAAAATATTTTATTACAGTTTTTGTGAGTTTATCTTCGTTTTTGCTTAATTTTAAAATATTTGATGCCTGTATTTCATCAATGATTGTATACATGACCATTTTCAGGTACATATTCA
>WASR01000083.1:0-2537 GCA_009712615.1 Methanobacterium sp.
AAGATTGAAGAATATCTCAATTCTATAAACAATGATTTTGAACATATTAAAAACAGTGCTAAGGATTATAACTGGCAAATCTGGAAATGGCCAATGATCACCGATGACATCATAGCAACGCTTCACAATATTGAATCCACATCCGAAAAAATCAAAGAACCAGCAACCGAACTAAATGAATTGGCAAATAAATTAAAGGAATCTGATTTAAAAGATGATTCCTCTGATGATGCAAATGACGATAATATTTATGATGAAGATGATGCTTTTTTAATGGCCGGTGAATTAAGTAAACGTTTATCTGCCGATGTTAAATCTGAAACGGTACCCGCCAGTGAAATAAGAAAGGGGGACATTGTTCAGTATATGAGTCAAGGAAAATATCCAAGATACCTTGAAGTGGTAGACATAAGATACCCAGAATCTAATGATAAAAATCCAAACCAGAGCAGAATAACCCCTAATTCATTTTTAGTATCAAACAGATCAAGCGATGTAAACACAGTTAAATCATCATTATCGACGTTAAAAACCAATGGAATGTTCACATCTAAAAAATCATCTTTAACATTAACTGGATACAATGCTTTAACTTCTACAGAGGTTCCATTTTTAGCACTGAAGGGAATAGGTTCCTTAATTCCTAAATCTCAATTAAAGAATTATATTAGGCTTAATAGTCCGGATGAAATACAAAAGGCAGACATTCTTCAATACTCTGTAGATGTACAGGAAGATGATATAGAGGATAGTACTGATAAAGCCGATGACTATCGAAAATCATCTAATAATTGTTATAAACATGCTAAAAATTGTGGTATTGCGGCAGGTGTTTTTGGTGGATTATCATGTATACCAGTGATATTGTTAGGTTTAACTGCTTTGGCTATCGTGTTTGCACCACCAGCTGTACCAGGCTTAGCCATGGCCACGGTTATTACAGGTTATTTAGATGTTATATTTATTCCTCTTACTTTGCTGCTTGGTACAACTGCAGGCATATTGTATGGAGTAGGTAAGTACAAAGAAAACAAAGCGAATGCAATAGAAAAGAGTGCAAAGCTTGATCAGGAAGATTTAAACCAATATACCGAAATAGGGCCCAATGGAATGACTAAGATGAATGTTACCACTTTTGATGGCATTCCCATTGTAAAACATCCACCTGTGGATGATTGGAAAAATTATCAAGTGATCGTAGTGAAAAATCCAGATCATGGAACACTACTAATGGGGCCCGGGTTACAATTCCTTTATGGTCCTGATGAAGGATACACTGGCGAAGACCAATTTGTATTCCAATACACCAAAGATAGCAAAATTATGGGAACCATAATCGTTAACGCAACAGTACAACCCATACCAATATTTACATTACCCTCGGAGGAAGGCGTATGAAAAACATATTTCTACAAAATCTCCTAATTTTATTTGTAATAGCTTTAATATGCACTATGACACCTGCAATTGCAGTAAAAACTGAAGCCATGGATAATGACTATGATTCGGTGTGGGATAAAGGTGTAGAAGCAATTATAAAATTGATTGAAGGAGATGACACCGAACTCACACCCCAGCAATCAGAATACCTAGAAACACATCAAGATCGAGTACAAATCACAGGTGAAACCGTGTTAAAAAGTCTACAAAACTACAACAACTACTTAATGAAGGAATACAACGAATATTATTCCCAAACTGATAAACAAGCGCCCCCAACACAAAGAAATCTTCTAGAAATAAAAGATAGTGAATACAGCAAATATAGTTCCCAAATTAAACAATCAAACATGCAAAAAGACCAAAAAATAAAAGACGATAAATACGGCGATGACCTGACCAAAGTCGTGAATTACTTAAAAACCATCAATATACCTACAAAAACAGACAGTCTTAGCTATAATAATTTATCAGACAATTGGAACAAAAACAAAGTCTATGAAAATGATGATGGAGTTATTATTCAAATTGATGATAGAGGTTATGTTAGGTATGTGAAGCTTGTCAGCATTGATCAGACAAGTATCCATGTTCGTAGCGATAAAAAGGATATTTCTATGAGTTCTGACACCTTTAAAAACATGTATTTGCCCTATGAGGATATCAATATCATCATTGTTCCCAAGAACTATGACACTACAATCACGTTACACTATGTACTAACATCTAAAAGGGATAATTTAAATGCCAATATTAATTGGTGTACTTGGGGACAGTCTATATGTATTCCAGTAACAGTATTAGGAATTTCTGGTATTGTGCTAAACGGAGTCTGGAAATGTTGTGACAAATGTAAAAGCAAAGCAGCTAACGATGTTAAAAAACTAGAACCTGATGAAAAATCACCACTTCTAGAACGTTATGATGAAGAGAAGGCAGAAATTCGAGAAGATGCATCGTGCTGTAAAAAACCCAGAACAATAATAGTTTTAGGGGTTCTAATTACCCTAGGTGCTTTCACAGGAAGCATCATAAGTGTTGCTCTAAAAAATTGTTACGAAACTGATTTGAAGAATTTAGGTGACTATGTTTAATTG
>WASR01000083.1:2614-5051 GCA_009712615.1 Methanobacterium sp.
AAAAAATTCATTATTCTAATTGAATTTAGTCGACTATGTTTAATTGAAATTTTATAAATCAAATTGAAAAAAATGTAGGAGATTTGAAAGTTATGAATTATTTTAAGCTTCAAATATACGTTTTAGTACTATTAATGGCCTTAGGATCATGTTCGGGAGCATATATAACAGCAAATGACCACAATAGTATTGGAAGCGGTACAAATAATGGTAAAACCATATATGTTGCAAATAATGGAACAGACCGAAATAACGGTTTAACACCAGAAACACCCAAAAGAAACATAGCAAACGCAATAAGAAGTGCAAATCCCAACGATACCATAAAAGTATCACCCGGAACTTACAGGGAAAACATAGTAATCGATAAAAACATCACAATAATCGGAAACAACCAGAACAACACAATCCTAGATGGAAACCAAGCAGACATATGTATAATTATTCAGCCCGAATTAAAGGTGCATATCACAAATCTAACAATAAAAAATGGGAAAGACCCCGGCAATGGATATTATGGTGGGGGAATACAAAACTATGGCAATTTAACCATTACAAACACAACAATAACCAACAACACCTCGGATTATGGCGGTGGAATCCGTAGCTACGGCCCAATAACCTTAAAAAAAGCAACTATAACCAACAACCATGTAGGTGCCGCTGGTGGAGGAATTTCTATACGAAATACCCTGGTGGTGGAAGATTCAACAATAACCAACAACACTGCATGGTGGGGCGGAGGAATAGATACAGATATTAAACCAGTAATCCTGCGTAGAGTAAACATTAAAAATAACAGTGCAGGTGCTGATGGAGGAGGAATTAGTAGTGTTAGTGAATCATTGACCATTGAAGATTCTACAATCACTGGGAATTCAGCCGAAAAAAATGGTGGAGGAATCTATATGGTCAGATTAATGTATATTTACGGGTCTGAAATCACTAATAACAGGGCAAATGATGGTGGAGGAATCTATATTCGAGGAGACGCCTACATCGATGATCTAACAAAAATAGCAAACAACACACTGAATAACCTGGGAGGTAGGCCATTCATACCTGCATAAGATGTAAAGGATAGTAATATCCTAATCCCTCCTTTTTTTGGGTAAATGATAAATCATACATATCATTAAGTTAGATGATATGAATCTAAGAAAAGTTTCAAACTCCTAATTAAATTATTCACAATTTAATCCAATCAGTCACCATCATAAATTTCATGGAATCTATTTTTTTGTTGATCTCTGTTTCTCATAGTAAAATTGCTCATAGTTAACTCTGCATCAGTTCCATGGCCAAAGCATCCATATTTTCACCCAAATATTTTGCAGTGTATGAAATAGGAAATATTTTTAGAGATATTTTTAGGTAATATTAAATCTCATAATATTATATTAAGATAATAAATCATATTATTCATTAATCACACGATAATAGGTGGATCTATTTTTGACCAGCAAAACACCAAATACTAAAAAAACCTTTAACAAGCTTAGATGGTCTTTAATTCTTGTTTTTTTCATATTTAACCTCCTTTTTATTTTCACCTATAAAGATCCCAATCTTCTTGCACTTGATTCATTCGTGGCAACTGCTTTAATATTTATCGTGGTCTTTCTCTATGCTGTTGAGAGGTACGGTAAGAAGAATGCTCTGATCTTTTTTATGGTCACATCTTTAGTGAGTTTGTTCTTTGAAAATCTGAGTGTACTAACAGGATTCCCATTCGGATTTTATCATTACTCCCCATCACTGGGTGTTCTGCCTGTTCCATTGATAATTATTTTTGAATACTTCGCAATGGGATATCTATCCTGGATTTTAGCCCATATCTTAACTGGCCAGTACAGTAAAAAACTGGAAGGAAAACAAATATTCATTGTACCACTCATTGCCACATTCATAATGGTAATGTGGGACTTAACAGTTGACCCCATAAGTGCAACACTCCAGGGACTCTGGGTATGGACGTATCCAGGTCCATTCTTCGGAATTCCAATCTCTAACTACTTCGGGTGGTTCCTAGTAGTGTACATATTCCTGCAGATACTGGCATTGTACCTATCAAAATACGATACAATCAAACCTGAAAAAGCTGAAGCCATTTCAAACAAACCATTCTGGAGCGAAGCACCAGTAATTTACGGTACAATGGCAATGGGCACCATCTTATCAATATTCTATGTATTTAATGATATCACCATAGACATGGCCCTCATCACATTTTTCACAATGGTGTTCGTGGCCCTGCTTGCCCTGATAAACGTTTGGAACAATGAATCTCTTTAAACACAATTAAAACCAGATGAAATCAATTCCATCTTTCATTGATTTTTATAAGACATGATCTTAATCATTAAACCAGAAGATGTGGGGATAAATATTAGCAATATATATTCAAATTTTAAAGTTCAGTGATACTTAATTAAAT
>WASR01000310.1:0-485 GCA_009712615.1 Methanobacterium sp.
TATTAAGGCAGGATCAACAATAATATCTCCATTGAGTATTATAAACTGTCCCTGCACATGTTTTCTTGCAGAACCTATTGCATGTGCGGTTCCAAGCCTTTCTTCCTGGGTGACGTAGTTGATTTTAACACCAATATCTGCACCATCTTTAAAGTGGTCCTTTATCACTTCTTCATGATATCCGACAACGAGGGTTATTTCATCCACACCAGCATCACGCAGCGACTCAATATTGTACTGTAAAATAGGTTTTCCACCAATTTGAAGCATTGTTTTCGGCTTGGTAATAGTAAGTGGCCTCATTCTTGTTCCTTCACCCGCAGTGAGTATGATCGCTTTCATAACTTATAAACCCCATTGAAAATCCTTTAAAAGAATAAATCTTAAGTATTAAAGTATATTTTGTAAGATGTATAATTATTTTATTGATCAATCTAATAAATCTTATAATAATTTGTTTTATAAGATGATATGAACTTAAAATT
>WASR01000310.1:495-5023 GCA_009712615.1 Methanobacterium sp.
GGTCCCTGATCATCCAGGCCTTCTCATCACTGGTTGCCTCAAGTGTGATCCTTACATAGGATTCTGTACCCGACGGCCTAATAAGTACCCAGCTTCCATCAACCATTGAAATTCTGACACCGTCTATTCGATTTACATCGACCACATCATCAAATAGATTGTGAAGTTCTTCCTGAACCTTCAACATGATGATCTCTTTCTGGTAATTTTCGCACATGATCTTGTCCCTTATGGTTGGAAAACTTGGCACTGAACTCAGCTGTTTGGAAAGTGCACCATTGTGCTGAACAAGTTCTATCACCCTGAGTGCTGAAAGAATTCCGTCTGGACACATGCAAAAGTTGGGATGTATCCATGTGCCTGAAGGTTCCCCTCCAAAATTCGCAGAAGTATCAACAATGGATTCTGCAACATGCACATCACCCACTTTGGTCCTTATAACTGTTCCATCAACTTCTTCCATGCATTTATCGGTACATAATGATGCATCAACTGTTGTAACAACCACACCACCTATTTCTCTGGATACAATGGCTAATAGTTTGTCAAAATCAGCCATATCTCCATTTTCATCTATGGCTATCATTCTGTCGGCATCACCATCGTGTGCTATTCCAATATCAGCTCCTATAGCTTTCACAACTTTCATTAGTTCCTGAAGATTTTTTTGTGAAGGTTCTGGCATTCTTCCTGGGAAAAAACCGTCGGGATGGGAATTTATTGATACAACATCACAACCTGCTTTTCTGAGTATTAATGGTGATAAGTAGGATGCTGCACCATTTGCACAGTCCACAACAACCTTTGTACCGGGTTTGATTGAAGTTTGTTTAAGGATATCGTTAATATAATCATTTACAACATCTTCATTTTCTTCAATCAATCCTATATCTTGCCATGAGACAGTTTTGAAGATTTTTTTGTGTACAATCTCTTCAATGGCTCTTTCCTGTTCCTGTCTGTAGGCCATTCCATCGGGATTCCATAACTTTATCCCATTGTACTCTGGCGGGTTGTGGGATGCAGTGATCATCACCCCTGCGTCCGCATTTAACTTAATAGTTGCATAACCAACAAGGGGTGTTGGTGCCATTCCAAGTTTCACAACGTCGCAACCACATTCAAGTATTCCTGCAGTAATTGCATTTTCCATCATGACATTGGATGTCCTGGAATCATATCCCAGCACAATTTTACAACCTTTACCGCCTATGTAAGATGCTATTGCCCTTCCAACATCTACTGCAAGTTCAAGGGTGATGTCTTCACCAACCTTTCCCCTTATTCCGGATGTTCCAAATAACTTAGGAATTTCTAATGACATGGTTTAAATGCTCCATCAGGCTCCGAATTTTGTTGATTTATTCATGAGGTCCATTAGTATGTCCATCACATTACTTCCCTGGATTCTGCAAAGACCCCCCTTCGCAGCAGCCCTCTCACTGAATATCTTCACATCATCAACCTTAACTTCTGGGCCGTTTATAAGGATTGGAACTGGATCTCCTGTGTGGTCCATTGTGGAAATAGGTGTTGAATGATCTGCTGTTAAAATGAAGTATGCATCTTCTATTTCCATTAATCTGGCCAACATATCGTCCACCTTTTCAATGAACTCGATTTTCTCATTCAACTGGCCGTCTTGGCCAGCTTCATCTGCTCCATCTACATTTATCAATAGAAAATCGTAATCAAGGGAGGCTGTATCTAGAATTCCCTTCTCAATATTTTCAAGGTTGGTGTCGATACCTCCGGTTGCACCCTCAATATCAATGAGGTCCATACCAGTGATATTACCTATTCCTTTAATCAATCCAGTTTCAGCTATACAAACCGGTTTTAAACCATATTTATCCCCGAAAGGTTCTACATATGGCACTGCACCAGCACCCCTAGGGATGATTATGTTGGCAGGATTTTCACCGTCTTCAATTCTTTGGAGGTTTATTGGATGATCCTTCAAAATATCGTAGGATTTAGAAACAATCAAATTTAAGATCTCAGCGGTTCTTGCAGCTTCCTTAGTATCATCAAGAGCTACAACTTTTTTAGGTGGTTTACCCTCGTGTTTAGGATCTGCATCTGAAATCTGATCAGATAATCCTTCTCCTCTTAATACTAGAACTGCTCTGTGCCCTGTGGATTCTTTGAAGATAACCTCAACATCATCTGCAATTGCCATTCCATTTATAGCTGAAGCAATTTCTTCAGTACCTTCCCTTATTCTTCCAGCTCTTCTGTCAGTTATTATTCCATCGGAATCTGCAGTTGAGAAGTTGCATCTGAATGCTATGTCTCCAGGAAGAACCTTCAATCCTACGCCTGCAGCTTCAAACGGACCCCTTCCAGTGTAAACTTCATAGGGGTCGTAACCAAGAATTGATATGTGTGAAGTATCACTACCTGCCCGTATACCCGGTTTAATAGGGTCCATAATTCCACATATTCCTCTTTCAACCATTTTGTTCATGTTAGGTGTTTTTGCGGCTTCAAGAGGTGTTTTATCTCCAAGTTCCTTTATGGGACGGTCTCCCATCCCATCAATGATCATTATGATTCCTTTCATTTATATCACCTAAACCATTAAGATTCCCAATGCGGCTCCTGTTATGGTTGCTATGAGATTAACGTACTCATTGGATATGTAATCTCTTCTTTCAAGAACAGCACCAAGAATACTGTCTACAAAGCATCCAACTGTTCCTGCAACTAAGGATATTTTTAGAGTTACGAATGGGTCAGGGTATATTCCAAGTAAATATGCAGCCACTCCAATTATCCCTGCTCCGATAATTCCAGCAGCTGTTCCAACTAATGAAATTCCCCCATCTGTTCCTGGAGGCACCTTTTTGAGTGTTGTGATGAGTCTTGGTTGTTTAACCACACCCACTTCACTTGCAAGGGTATCTGCAGTTGCAGTAGCTATAGATCCTATGAATCCGCCATAATTTCCAAAGGCAGCCATTACGAAGGCGACAATTCCGTTAGAAATAACATTTTTAAGAGTTCTTGTCCCTTCATAAACTCCTATTTCCTTTTTGTACCCATGTTTGTACTTGGTGGCAAGGAGCCCTAGAATCAGAAAAAGGAAAATTAACATCAGCCAGTTTGCACCGGCACTAAAAATAATTATTATACCCATGACTATCATGAAAATGGATCCAAATAGATCTAGCGCCTTCTTCAAGTAGACAACAAGCCCTAGAACTACTATAAGGACCACATATTCCAGAGGATTAATCATATATCTCCCGCATTATTATTTTTCTACAATTACACGAGTTTTGATGGTTTCAACACGTTTAAGGGGGTATATTTTTTTGGATTCATGGTATATATGGGATGCCATTTTTCCGCCGAGGATATCTTCGATGAGTTCCTGGAATTTTTTGTCCTTTGCTGCGTTTTGAACCATCTTTTCCATGGTTTCTCTAATGAACTTCTGCTGGGAGGATTTAGCCCTTTTAATTGTAATTGCAAGCACGTGAACCTTGAGCTTAACACCGTCTTTGGATGTTACATTCACAATTGCGTCAATTCGGCTTGTACCTCTTCTAATCATACTTCTAACGTAATCTGTTGTTACTTGGTGTCCAACAAAGCTGGTGGTTGCTGTGTCACCTGCAACTTCATTTATTTCGAAGAAAAGTTTGATGTACTGTTTACTGAAGTCTCCAGTTAGTTCACGGAGGGAGGATTCAACTCTCCTTTTCATTAACTGTTCTGGTTCCCTTGCAGGGGTTGTACCAATTTCCTGATCTCCAAAATCCTTAGGAGTCATGATTGTGTACCACTGTTTTTCCTTCCAAGTATCTCTTACTCTTCTACGTCTCGCTTTAGCCATAATATCACTTTTTACCTGTAAAAATTTATCAATAAAAACCTCATGTTTTTGATATAATTCTAAAAATCATATCTAGTTAATCTGGATAAGAATCATTTAAAAACAAGTTAAGATTAAAATTAACACCGAGGTTAAGTAAAGTTTAACTTCATGGTATATAGGTTTTTCCTAACATGAGTTACATCACAAAAAACTCAAACTTCCTTAACTTTCTTCTCCAACTAAGGCACGAACAAAATTATGTGCAGATTTCAGATCATCAGAATTGGGTCTGCCCTTATTTATTCCTCCAATCAATTTTAAAGGACCCCATGCATCGAAGGCTTTGCATGAAAATTCTCCCACTATTTTAAATCCATTCTCTGAAACTTTAGCTGCAAGTTTTTCAGAATAACTAGAATTACCCTTTCCACTGGTTGTGAACACAAATGCCTTTTTATTTTTAACAACTGGCAAACTATCTATGAATTCAACAAAATCTTTCCCTGGTTTGCCATAGTAGATTCCAGATCCAAATCCAACAAGATCGTAGTCTAGTACGTTGTATCCATCCACTTCGCTGTAACTTAAAATGTCTGCATCTATAGAATCTGCCATTGCTCTTGCTATTTTTTCTGTATTTCCTCGATGAACTGAACTGTAAATTATTAAAACTTTCATATTTCACACCTAATTATATTAATA
>WASR01000267.1 GCA_009712615.1 Methanobacterium sp.
ATTTTAAACAAAGACTAAATCACCAAACTAATTGTTAACCAATGTTAAAAAAATATTAAAAAAAGAAACAACTTGGATCCATTTGCACCCACTTAAGAATGAACATTGCATTTGTCACCAAGTAATAGTTTTTTTTTTGAAATACACTTCAATCTTGTTAATGTTTAGACCAGTAGCACGTCCCTGTTGTAGGTTTCGTTTATAACAGTTGCAAGACCCACGTACACCGCAGATAATCCTGTGAATATTCCTTCATAGCCCGCTATCATAGTTAATGTCGGATTACCAGTTAGTTCAGCTGCTGTTAGAAGGAAGAACAATGCAGCCAGTGAAATGAATACGACTTGAAGTCCCCTGCTGTGTTTTAAAGTCCCTACGAACATTACAATTGTAAATAATCCCCACATAAACAGGTAAGATGCTAGAGCAACTGGATCTGGTGCTGTTGCAAGTCCTAATTTTGGTAGGAGAAGCAGTAATACAAAACTCCACCAGAACAGACCGTATGATCCAAATGCCACCATACCAAATGTATTTCCCTTCTTGTATTCCATCCAACTTGCCATGATCTGTGCTATTCCACCGTAAGCAACTCCCATTGCAAGGATCATGCTGTTCATAGGATAAAATCCGGCGTTGTGAATATTTAATAGTACTGTTGTGAGTCCGAATCCCAGCAATCCTAATGGTGCTGGATTTGCTGTTAAATCTTTTAGTACTATTTTCTTAACTTCTTCAACCATTTTTACCCCTCTAAACCATTTTTATTTATTATGCTTATCTAATATTCGTGTTTCAGATCATGCTGATTTTTATTCTTCCAGAGTTGATGTGTCCCCAAGATCTTCTCCTGATTCCTTGGCCCTGAGTAATCTTCGCATAATTTTTCCACTCCTAGTTTTTGGTAGTTTTTCCACCTGTTCCATTTCACCTATGACTGCAACAGGTCCAAGTTCGTATCTCACGTGTTTGTTAAGTTCTTCTATTAGTTTGGTTTTTAGTTGGTATCCTTCCTTGAGTATTAGAAACGCTTTGATTACCTGTCCCTTGATTGGGTCGGATTTTCCTATTACAGCTGCTTCTGCCACAGCGGGGTGGCTTACAAATGCTGATTCAACTTCTGCTGTTCCCACCCTGTGTCCAGCAATTTTGAGTACATCATCAGATCTTCCCTGTATCCAGAAGTATCCATCTTCATCCTTTCTTGCCATGTCACCTGCCTTGTACACCCCTGGAATTTGGTTCCAGTACACATCCTGAAACCTGTCTTCATCTTCGTAAAGTGTCCTGAACATGGCTGGCCATGGTTTTTTAATGACCAAGTAACCTCCCTTTCCAAGAGGTACTGGGTTACCGTCTTCATCAACCACATCTGCATCCACACCAGGAAATGGTTTGGTTGCAGAGCCTGGTTTAAGATATGCTGAGGGTAGTGGGGATATTAGATGCATTCCTGTTTCTGTCTGCCACCATGTGTCCATGATTGGTGCCTTTTCCCTTCCAACATTTTTGTAAAACCACATCCATGCCTCGGGATTTATGGGTTCTCCCACAGTTCCCAGTATTCTCAATGATGATAAATTGTAGATGCTTGGGTACTTGTTTCCAAATCTCATCAGGTGTCTTATTGCTGTTGGTGCTGTGTAAAACTTGGTGACTCCATACTTTTCAATAATGTTCCACCAGGCCCCAGGGTCAGGGTAGTCTGGTGCTCCCTCATAGACCAGAGTAGTTGTTCCAAGGAGTAAAGGCCCGTATATCACATAGCTGTGTCCAGTGATCCATCCTATGTCCCCTGTACACCACCAGAGATCATCCTTTTGTATGTCGAAGATATTTTTGAGTGTTGTTGCTACACCCACCATGTAACCTCCGGTTGTGTGTAGAACTCCCTTTGGTTTTCATGTGCTTCCTGAGGTGTATAGTATGAACAGTGGATCTTCCGCATCCATCCATTCTGGCTCGCATTCTGCGGGCTCTCCCTCTAAAAATCTGTCGTAGAAAATCTCTCTTCCACTCAAGTCAGATATGTTTATTTCGTTCCCTGTGTGTTGCAGAACTATAACTGTTTCGATTGTGGGACACTGTAAAAGTGCTTCATCACTTATCTTCTTGAGATTAATTATTTTTCCCCTTCTGTAGGTTCCATCAGCTGTTATGAGTATTTTAGCGTTGGCATCATTCATTCTCTCAACAAATGCACCTACACTCAGTCCAGAGTACACAACGCTGTGAACTGCCCCTATCTTTGCACATGCCAGCATTGATATCAAGAGTTCTGGACACATTGGAAGGTACATGGATACTGTGTCTCCCTTTTTAACTCCCAGGTTTTTAAGGCCGTTTGCCATTTTGTTTACCTGTCTGTAGAGTTCGTAGTAGGTGAGTTTTTCTTCGCCACCCCTTTCGTTTATGTATAAAATGGCAACCTGGTTTCTTTTTTCAGTGTATATCCACCTGTCCACTGCGTTGTATGTGAGGTTAATCTTTCCATTAACGTACCACTTGTAGAATGGTTTGTTTGATTCATCGAGTACTTTATCCCATTTCTCGAACCATTCCAATTCTTCTGCTTTCTCTTCCCAGTAGGCTTCGAAGTTTTTTCCCTTCTCAATTTCAGTTTCCCAGTTTTTTACGTGGGCCCGTTCCACAGTTTCAACATCGGGTTTGAAAATTCTTTTCTCTTCTAGAAGAACGGTTGTATCACGTTTCATTTTTTTCCACCTTTATTCTGCATTTTACACCCTATGGTTCTTTCTTTTAATTTCAAGCTATAAATATTTTCCTATGATTAATCATGATAAATTATTTTTTTAAAAAAATTTTTAAATGCATATTATTTACGTTTAAATTCTTGAATAGCCTGGTTATAACCTGTTTTATAACCACACTTGTACCCATCTGCATAAATTGTGGTACATCCGTCCCCAATATGTTTTGTTTCATCGGACTTTGTAAAGATGCCCCTGCATTCAACACCTATCACAGCTTCCATTGAAGGTTTTGGATCTGATATCGATATCACGTTCACACAGCTGGCCTCTCCAGAGTAACTCCTGCTGCTTGGATTGGTGAAGTGGTCAAATTTCCTATTTTCTGTGTTTCCAGGATATGCATCTCCTGGATCACCCTCCCATTCAGTTTGGGTAATTGGAGGTGTTTCATCTGGTTTGATCCTTATTTCTAGATCATTCAATCCATCTGCCTGTTTTAAAGTGATGAAAAAATTTTCAGGATCGTTATTTGGAAAATGTTCCATGGCCTTCGATTCATTTACATGCCATATTAGCAATCCTGAACCTGGCAAATCCGAGTCAAATCCTGTTTTTTGACGATTTTCAACGAGAAAATATTCATTACCCTCTGTATTTTCTACATCTATCCTGTATATGGTCTGGGGACTTTCAGGTTCGTTTGGAATTGTGTAACTGTTGAGTTTTCCAGTGACGACTTGGGGTTTTGCCCATCCAAGATGGATCTTACACCATGGATTTAAATGGGAAGGACTCTTCCCATCTCCATTCCTGTCTCCTAGAGCCATCAAACACCACCTTCCAACCACTGTGGAGGAATGATCAGAAATGTAAAGGTCCGGGAGTCCCAGGTTGTGGCCAATTTCATGACAGTAGCCCCCAACATCTTCAATTGGAAGTTCATGCATGAGGATGTAACTATCAACCGTTACTCCATCTTCAAGTTCCACTGGAGAATCAAGCTTTGCATGGTGTGGGTAAATGTTAAAACAGTTCTTAGCCTCTGAATTTGTACAGTCAGAGTAAAATTTATCATCGGCACCAATCCCTGCAAACACTACTATGAGTGTGCTCAACCTTCCGTTTTCTGCAAATTTACTGAAATTAACATCTGCATTGGCCTTGTTTATAACTTCTTCCACCAGTATTTTTGAGTGTGGTAAAGTCCAGGATAAGCTGTTTTGACAGAGATCGTCAGAGTAGTAACAGTATTCATGATCTGACCGCTACCAGCCATTAACTTCCCCATCAATATCAAAATTGCCAGAAGAAACTTCCTGATAATATTCCCTCACACTCATGGGAGGATTGTTTCCACTGCTGAAAAGTTTTTCTTCAAATTTTTCCCTTGAACAGGTGGATTTTTTGTCTTTAAAGTCTACCAACAACACCAGCATATTTCTTTTTTCTGTTATTGATTTAGAATTCGTTAATTTGGATGAAATTGACTTTGATTTGGTTGTTTCTTCAACTGCAGACTGTTTTGCATCTAAAATGTCGTTGAAAGTTTCATATGCATTTAAACTCAAACCTCCCATTTCTTTAAAATTAGCTGGATCAACTCCATCTGCAATTAGCTGTTTTGTTACAGCATGTTTTCTGTAACGTTCAGGATTCTGAAATCTTAATCCAATGTTTTTATGAGATTTTTGAAATTTAAATCCAATTAAGGAAATATCAAACAACATCCCACCCCCACATAAATTTATGTTATCGTATTAATTAAATATTTTGGCATAATTAGGATTATATCAAATATAACTGAAAGTTAAACCAAAAAATTGATCAAATATTATTACAATGTTACACTCATCAAGTGCAGAAAGTATTAATATGACTAGTGAAACATTAATAAACTGGAGGGGATTTATATGGAAGAAAATTGCGATACACAAACAAATGAAAGTACCGACCCATCATTGATCCACTACAAAAAAGGATTCACAGCAGGACAAAAATCCTTTGAAGAAAAGTTCAAAGATGAAAAATGCGTGGATCAGTATGAGGAAGGCTACAAAACTGGTTTTAAAGACGGATATAAATCTGCAGTTACTGATGTCAAGGAAGCTATGGTAAAAAAACAGGAAGAAACCGGAGTAGATCCTGGATTTGGAATTAGATGGTGGCCTTAAAAGCATCAATCCGAACCAAATAAACTGGAATAGAATAGAACATTGATTTAACAGTTTTTTTCTAGCTATTCTGTTCTAATTAAATCTTTAGAAAATTAAGATC
>WASR01000090.1:0-3485 GCA_009712615.1 Methanobacterium sp.
GATTTTAATTCTTCTTTTCATGAGTTCACTGATTTTTAAATTATATTTCTCATACTCATCAACACTTTGATGGAACACAACGACATTTATCCTTCCAGTTTCATCTGAAAGCTCTATAAAATAAGTATCACTAGTTTTAGATTTTTTTATATCTTCTACAACCCCATGGATGGAAATTTGTTTATCAAGCATGCCCCTGTTAATATCTTTTATTTGGCATTCTTGGGGAGCTAACTGGCCAGAAAATATGATAATACCAATAATACCTAAAATTGATGTTGTTAATGCCATTTTGTATATTGTATCATCTTTCATGTCATGGACTCGAAAAATTGGTGACGTATGTAATATTATTATCCTAACAAGTATTAATATATTCTAAAAAAAATAATTGATAATTCATTCCTTGAACATTGAATCTATCCTATCGACTGTGTCAATATCGTCCAAACTAAGATCATTCCTTATTCTCTTTACAACAGGGAATCTGAGAGAATATCCTGACTCATACTCTGGACTTTTCACAATTTCACTGTAGGCTATCTCAAGAATTATTTGAGGAGCAATATGGACTTGTCTCCCAACCTTACTGGTTATGAGTGGTTCACTTAGATCTGAGAGTTCCTCCAGGGTTTTATCATCGAGACCTGTGGCCGCGTGAGCAAGAGTTTTAAATTCGTTGTTCTCATCCCTAGCAGCCAGGAGATAAGATCCTATGAAATGTGCCCTTTTCCCCTTGCCATACGTCCCTCCTACCACTACCAGATCAAGGGTTTCAGGTTCGGCCTTAAATTTAAGCATTTTTTTACCCCTAATGCCCGGGATATATGGGGCCGTTGGATCTTTAATCATTATACCCTCATGACCCCCCTTAATGGAATTGTTAAAGAGATCCTGAGCTTCTTGAACCGATTCTGAAGTGACTTTAACCTGCTCACTCAATTCAATTTTATCAGGGGTGATATTTACAATTGATTCGAGAACTTCTCTTCTCTTTTCAAAAGGAGCATCAAGTAATGGTTCTTCATAGTAAAGAACATCAAATAAATATAATTTGAGCGGTACTTCATTTCTCATCCTTTCAATGTCATACTTCCGCCTAACCCTTTGGAGTATATACTGGAATGAAATTGGTTTTCCATCACGGGTAACAATTATTTCCCCTTCCACAATGAAATTTTTAGGAGGTAAATCTTTTTTTATGTACTCCACAATTTCTGGAACTGCATTGCTGATATTTTCAAGTCTCCTTGTGAAAACATTAACTTCATCCCCGAGTCTGTGTATCTGGACTCTTATGCCATCGTATTTCGTTTCACAAAAAGCCCATCCCATTTCTGTAATGCTTGTTTCAATTCCAGGAGAAAGCTGTGCCAGCATGGGCTTCACAGGCTTTCCCGGATTTAATGAAAGTTTTTGAAGTCCTTCAATCCCTTCTTCCTTGGAAACTTCTGCAACCAGTCCCAAATCATTGGTTAACATGTGCGCCCTTTCTACAATAGCCTTATCTACATTAAAGGCCTGTGAAAGTGCATCCCTGATGGTACCTTCACCCACCCCGACCCTCAATTCTTCAATAACTGTTCTAGTTATGTATTTAGCTTCAGTTGGAGAGGCAGAAGATAATAATTCCCTTAATATTTCGAGTTTTTTAGATTGAGCCCTGTTTCCAGACACTGTGGCCATTTTCATTAGGTTGCTCTGCACCTTTTTAATGGTTAGCTTCCTGGAGAATAGAGTAGCCTGTTTTTTCTTTGAAAATAATTCCTGAGCAGCTCTTCCAATATCACCAGCATCTCTCTGTTTATCTTCCACTTCCTCAGGTTTCACACCTACAACCAATGCTATTGCTTTCATTAGTAGTTTGGAACCTATGCCCAGTTCTTCCTCACTCCAAGTGGGAAAAACCCTGCCAAGGGAGAGTAGCGTGACCACTGGTAAAAGTTCTGAATCCTCATTACCTATCTCATTAAAAAATTTTGCCAGTATGGCTGTTTTTTCAAGTCTTTTGGTAGTTGAATCCAGTTCTTCGTAAACCTCAACCATTTTAATGTAACTTGTACCCTCATGTGAATCGTTCATATTTCCTGCCTACCCAAAAAAAATTTATTTAGTTAATTAATGATGTTGAATAATTTGTAATAAAGTTCCCTACTTAATTTCAGTACAATATTAATTCTTATGAAAATTAATTTAATAGTTTTGCATTGATTACAATATTAGAACTGTTAGAATCAAAAATTTTAGGCTGATTAAATGGAAACCCTCTAGTACGGTTGGGATTTTCCATGATATAAAAAAAATTATGAAATTTGAAAAATTTGTTGGTTACATGAACCTTTCAAATCTCTCACTAGATACCTTACAGATGGGACATACTTCCGGAGGTGCATCCCTTGCACAGAGATATCCACATACATTGCAGTTCCAAACAGGTTTTGAAAGATTATTAACTGTTTCTGAACTGGATGCCTGGTTTTTTTTCCTTTCTTCTTCTGTTGGTCTTCTTTCTGGAATTGATTGGAGTTTCCTTTCCCCACTCAATATTTTGCCAGATACATAAAGACCACAGTAACATGCATCGTAATCCACAAGGTCAGGATCCCTGTAGTCACATGGACAGATCAGATCGAGATCATCTTCCTTTGTACCAGATGCGAGTCTGCATGGGCATGCACCGTAACCATATCGTTTTTTGTTGACGAGTATGCTTTTTAAAAGTTCCTTGGTAAATTCCACATCAGAATTGAGGTGGTATCCTCCAGATTCAGCGTCTGCCTTAACCTTTTTGTAGTAAGAATCAACTTCCTGTTCATTAGGTTCATCAAAGTCGCTCATCCAAGAGCCTCCCTAATTTCCTCCTCTTTAAACCCAACAATTGTTACATCATCGTTAATCACTAGGGTTGGAAAAGATAACTGTGGATTCCATTTTTTTACCATTTCAACCACTTCTTCCCTTTCTTCACCCTTCAAGAGATCAACATACACATATTCATAATCCGCATCCAGATCCTCGATCAATGCCCTGGTTTTCTTGCACCATCCACAGGTGCTGAGTGCAAAAAGAACTACTTTACCTTTATTTTGACCTTCTACATGCTGCATTTTCATATGTCTCGCCCTCCCGGCATGAATTTTTTTTCTATGTTTACTTTATATCCAAATAGGTATTAAATTTTCTGTAAAACAAATAAAAAAAATGGTTTATATCTTATTTTAGGATTTTGTATGGGATGAACCGTTTGAATCTAAATTAAGGTTTAAGATTCTTTTTTTTCTTCTGGTTTATCCTTGTCTTCACCCAGAACTAGTTTGTGTATTTCAACTAAACACTGCTCATCTGTACAGTATTCAAAACAATGCCCACAGTTACTGCATTTGATTACTCCTACAGTTCCCTGAGGTACATGGGGAATGTAAAATGCCTCATCATTGTGGCCAGCATCTCTTTTTCTTGATATATCTTTATCAGTACATCCACAT
>WASR01000090.1:3495-4961 GCA_009712615.1 Methanobacterium sp.
CTATAAATAGTTTGGGATGATACTAACTATGTTGAAGTTTCATTTTATATATTGTTCCTCACAAGGCGTAATGCACAGAATTCTCCACACATGGTACACATGTCATCTTCAGAAATAGGTTTGCGCTCACGACATTTTCTGGGTTTTTCCTGGTCAAATGCCAGTTCAAACTGTTTTTCCCAGTCAAAGTTTTTTCTTGCATTTGCCATTTCAACCTCTTTATCCCATGCACCCCTAACACCTTTAGCAACATCAGCAGCTTCAGCAGCAATTTTAGAAGCTATAACTCCTTCTTTTACATCATCAATATTTGGAATTGCCAGGTGTTCTGCAGGAGTCACATAACATAGGAAATCTGCACCTGCAGAAGCTGCGATAGCACCTCCGATTGCAGAAGTTATATGATCATAGCCCGGAGCCAGATCAGTTACTAGTGGCCCTAAAACATAAAAAGGAGCTTCTTTACACACAGTTTTCTGAATTTCGATGTTGGCCTTGATCTGGTTTATTGGAACATGCCCAGGACCTTCTACCATAACTTGAACACCTTCATTCCTGGCTCTTGTAACCAGTTCTCCAAGTGTTACAAGTTCCTGAATCTGTGAAACATCTGATGCATCATGCAAACAGCCTGGTCTTAATCCATCTCCCAAACTGAGTGTAACATCATATTCAGATGCAATTTCCAATAGATAATCGTAGTTTTTGTAAAGAGGATTTTCCATTTGATTTTGAAGAATCCAAGCAGCTAAGAAGGATCCTCCCCTGCTAACTATCCCCATGATCCTGTTTGAATCCTGTACCTTCCCTACTAGATCCTTGGTTATACCGCAGTGCACTGTTATGAAGTCCACACCTGCCTTTGCCTGATTTGTAATGGCATTGAACATATCATCTTCATCCATGTTCACAACAGCACCTTTATCATTTGATGCTGTGATTCCAGCCTCATATATGGGAACAGTTCCAATTGGAACTTCTACAGCTTCCATAATTGCATTTAAAACATTCTGATAATCAGGACCTGTGCTCAAATCCATAATAGTGTCTGCGCCATATTTAACTGCTGCTTTGGCCTTCTCGACTTCCCATTTTACCTTTTCAAGCTCGGATGACGAACCAACATTTGCGTTGATCTTAGTCTTGAGTCCCTTACCTATGGCCATGGCTTTGGTTTTTCCCTCTACATTTTTTGGAATAATTATGCGTCCATCAGACAATCCACGAACAATCTTTTGAACATCAATACCTTCTGATTCTGCTACTAACTTCATTTCAGGTGTTATATTGCCTCTTAGGGCATCTTGCATCTGGGTCACTTTTTATACCTCATCTAAAACGCGTTAATTTATAAATATACATAAATCATCTTTTATTTCTATAAATTCAAATTTGTATCAACGAAAATATTCTTGAAAATTTAAACTATATTATTATAGATGTAATTTTCTATATCTGTTCTACCT
>WASR01000350.1:0-2426 GCA_009712615.1 Methanobacterium sp.
ATATTAGAATAGGCCAAAGGGGAAAAGTATGATAAAAATTAATTACGATATAAAAGTTTATAGGCAAGAGTTAATAAATAATATTAAGAAAGCGGATGTTGTTGTTGAGCTTGGATGTCATGTAGGTAATTCAACAGCTATTATAGCTGAGCTTTCACCAAATGGAAGGGTAATTGCACTGGATAACAGTCCTGAAGCTGTAAATCCCATGAAATTGTTGGAAGAGAAATATTCCAACATAAATTTTTACAAGGCCGATGTAAGGCTTCATGAAACCCTTGAAATGGTTGCTAAACAAGTCAAAGAAATAGGTAGATGTGATGTACTGTCTGTTGATCTTGGTGGAGGATACCATCCCGACACAGTGTTCAAGGTATTTTTCATATGGTCATCAACTTTAAAACCACGTTTAACCATAATAAGAAATAGAGGATTAGTAGATTTTATACATTCAGCTCAAGCAGAAGAAGATATTAAATCCCATGAGGGATGGCTGGAATCATCTGGAAATGATGGAATACCACCAAGATTGAAGGAGTTCAAACTCTGGTCTTCAAAGTTAAGTTAAGGATGGAATGTTTATGATAGGTAAAAGAATCAGGATCGAACGTATATTAAACAGAAAAACAGGAAGATGCGTCATAGTACCCATGGATCATGGAGTTAGCATTGGACCCGTGGACGGAATAACAGACATGGCAGAAACCATAGATGAAGTTGCAAGCGGTGGAGCAAACGCTGTAATTGAACACAAAGGAATGGTTGGTAAAGGCCACAGAGGATACGGTAATGACATAGGACTAATCATTCACCTGTCAGCAAGCACATCCCTTGGACCAGACCCAGACCACAAGGTTCTAGTAACATCTGTTGAGAAGGCGTTGAAATTAGGTGCAGATGCTGTTTCAGTCCATGTAAACATTGGATCAAAAAAGGAACCTGAAATGCTCATGCAGATGGGAACCATTGCAGAAACATGTGATGAATGGGGAATGCCCCTCATAGCCATGATGTACCCGAGGGGTAAGAAGATCGAAAACGAACACAGTGTAGATGTGGTGAAGCTGGCTGCCCGGGCCGGAGCTGAACTAGGTGCAGATATCATAAAAACCAATTACACCGGAGATCCACAGACCTTTAAAGAAGTTGTTGATGGATGTCCAGTGCCTGTTGTGATAGCAGGTGGACCTATGGTAGAAACAGACAAGCAGCTGCTTGAAATGGTTAAAAACTCTGTTGATGTTGGGGGGGCAGGTGTTGCAATTGGTCGTAACATATTCCAGGCTAAATCACCGAGCAAAACCACAAGGGCTATAGCTGAAATTGTTCATAACAACATGGAAGTTGAAGAGGCACTCAAAATCCTCAACGGCACAAGCTAGTAAAAAAGATTTAGGAACCAAAACCATATTTTTTTATAAATTTATTTTTTTAGAAGGTAACACCAATGAAATTCGCATGGATTATGGCAGAAGGACAGAACTGGGATGAAAAAAAGCAGTTAATTACAGCGGCTCTTGAATCTGGTATTGACCACATCGTTGACTTCGAAGATTCAGATAAAATTGCCAAACTCGGAAATCTCAGTGTAGTATCCAATACAAAGGATGCAGACATACTAATGGTAGGGATAAATGGAGAGGGAGATGGAACTTTAACAATTCCTGATGATCTATCCAATTCTAAGGATTTAGCAGATTTAACAGCCCTTAAAGCAAATGGCAGTACTGTTGCAGCCTATATGGAAATAAACAGTAAAAAACACGAAGAACTTGCGAGTAAACTGGGAAAAACTGCAGATTATCTGGTTCTTCTTGGTAAGGATTGGACAGTCATACCCCTCGAAAATATCATAGCTGAACTTCAGAGCCAAGATGTTAAAATAATAGCAGCTGTCAAGGATTTTGAAGAGGCTAAACTCGCCCTTGAAACACTGGAATATGGTACAGATGGTGTTCTTTTGATACCAAATGACATATCACAGATAAAGAAGGTTGCAGAATTCATAGAAAAAATAGACTCTGAAACCTACCAACTCGTGGCAGCCAACGTTACCAAGGTTGAACCAGTTGGATCCGGAGACAGGGTTTGCGTGGACACCTGTTCAATGATGAACATAGGTGAAGGAATGCTGGTGGGTTCTTACTCAAAGGGCCTTTTCTTGGTTCACAGTGAATCTCTAGAAAGTGAATATGTTGCAAGCAGACCTTTCAGAGTAAATGCAGGTCCTGTACATGCTTACGTAATGACACCTGGAAACAAAACAAGATACCTATCAGAGATAGAAACAGGTGATGAAGTATTAACGGTTGATTCTGAAGGAAACACAAAAACAACAGTTGTTGGACGTGTTAAAATTGAAAAAAGACCTCTCATGCTGATTGAAGCAGAGTATGAAGGCCTGAGTGTGAGGACATTACTGAAAA
>WASR01000350.1:2436-4929 GCA_009712615.1 Methanobacterium sp.
GGAATGGCTATAGAAGAATCTATAATAGAAAAATAGATTAAAATCCAGCAATTAATAAATAAATTTCATCAATTATTAGATTTAATAATTTAAGCACTGATCTGCAAAATTTGGATAGCTGATATATTGGGTGATTCTTTGAAGACAGAATACAGTATTAAATTAATAGAACCCCAGACAAAGGATGCAATGTTTGATGAGCTTGTAAGGAAAGTCAGATATGAAAGAAAGGCCAATATACATGGGGCTTGTGTTAAATTATTGACTGACAACCATGACTTTAAGGAAGAGTGGGAAGATAACTTCAAATTCATGAATGAGGATATAAGACCCCATGCAAAAATATTCACAGTTGAAGATGGAGGAGAACTTGAAGTTCTCTATGAAACCATTTCTAAGACGTGCATCATAAAAAATTGTGACTACTATGGGTGGGTGAAGAGCATAGCTCTGGCTGTTATATCCGACTTCTTTGAGGAGTACCATTCTGTACACAGGAGATACTCTGTACACGGATCAACAGTTGACTATAAAGGACATGCAATAGCACTTATAGGACCTCCAGGTACAGGTAAAAGTACATTGACCTATGGATTACTCCAAGACAAGGATTTTAATTACATCTCTGATGATTGGTTTTTCACCAGGCTGTTTGATAATGCCACTGTTGTCTACGCATCTGAAAAAAATAGTTACATCAGAGACGATATAATCGATGTTTGGCCATGCTTCACAGATGAACTCAAACGTGTCAAGTTAGATAATAAGGGCAGGGGACTGGCAGATGTTAACACCCTTTTTAAGGGAAGGAACAGGGAAAGTTCAACACTCATGTCTGTTGTCCTCCTTGAAAGGGATAACAGTCATCCTCCATTTAAAAAGCTTGAACTCCCCGAGGCCATGAAATTTATGGAAGAAAAGGATTTCTGTAATCCCCATCAGCTTGTGAAAAACCAAAGAAAATTCCAACTCAGGTACAACTTTTTCAGGGAAGTTTTCAGTAAACTTGATGTATACCTGTTAAACATAATTGAAACCCCTGAACAAAGTCTTGAAAGAATTAAACAACTAGCTAAAAGGTGATTTAAACAATGAGGGCATTTCTTGCAGTGGATGTAGATCCAAACTTAACCTACAAAATAACGAATATTCAGAAACAGCTTGCAAAGATCAGTTCCAGCATTAAACTGGTTGAAGAGGAGAATCTTCACTTTACCTTCAAATTTCTGGGAGACATAACCCCTGAAAGGAAAGATACCATAGTGGAAATGACAGAAGAACACGTCAAAGACTATGCTCCATTCAACATAACCATCAAGGGATTGGGAGCATTTCCAAATACAGATTACATCAAAGTTATATGGTTGGGTGTTGAACATCCTGGTGCATTTTCTAAGGTGCAACGTGAACTCGACATGGAATTCTCTAAAATGGGCTTTAATAAAGAAAGAAGTTACATACCTCACCTAACTATTGGGCGTGTTAAGGGAAGTAAAAACAAGGATGAACTCAGTGCTTTAGTTAGGGAACTAGAAAATGTTGAGATAGGATCCATGAACATCGACAGGTTAACACTTAAAAAGAGTGAATTAACTCCTGTAGGTCCTATTTACACAGATCTTCACGATATTTTCTTGTGAATAATAATTGCTGTTGGGACCATGAAATAGATTAGAACTTGATCACATTATTCATAATTTTTTTAAGCATTTAAGGTGAGTTTATTGTCAGAACTAGATTACAATACTATTTTAAAGGGGATTAAACCCTCTTCACAGGAACTTGAAGGGGTGACGAAACTTTCAGGAGATATTGTTAATGTTATAAATGAAACAGCTTCTAAACTGGGTGTTGATGCTGAAGCTGTTCTTGTAGGATCTGTTTCCAAGGGGACTTGGCTTTCAGGTAATGCTGATATAGATATTCTCATTAAATTTCCCCTTGAAACATCAGTCGATCTTTTAAAGAAGTACGGACTTGAGATTGGTCATGAAGCCATAAATAAAATGGATGGAGCTGCTGAAGAACGTTACGCATCACATCCATATGTTACAGGTTATATTAATGGTTACTACGTTGATTTTGTGCCGTGTTACGATATAAGGTCCTACAGGGAACTTAAAAGTGCGGTTGATAGAACGTTACTCCACACACAATATATTCAGACCAACCTGACCAAGAGTCAGGAAGATGAAGTTGTTCTATTGAAGAAGTTCATGGAGTGTGTTGGTACTTATGGTTCAGAGTTTAAGGTGGGGGGATTTTCAGGTTACCTTTGTGAACTCATGATTCTTGAGTATGGGAGTTTCAAAGAAACCATAAGAAATGCAGCTGAAAATTGGAGTTATGGTCATACAATTGATCTCATGGATTACCATACAGGTGGAAACTTCAAGGATCCCTTGGTGGCTGTTGCTCCAGTGGATCCTAAAAGGAATGTGGCAGCTGCACTGACCCTCCAGAAAATGGCGCAATTTGTGGGGGCGGATGTGA
>WASR01000061.1 GCA_009712615.1 Methanobacterium sp.
ATATAGAAATATTAGTTCAACATTTCTTGTAGGGCGATTTTTACGGAAAATATTTTCCGGTAATTATATATGATATATTCATCTAATAAGATCACCTTAAAAAGTTTACAGAGGAATATAACGACTTTAAAGGACGATCTTAGAGAGTTGGATTATAAATGATAAGTATAGGAATTTTAGACTTACAAGGAGATGTTTCTGAGCATTTTGAGGCTACTAAAAAAGCTTTATGCAGTATGGATATTGAAGCCAATACTCTGATGGTTAACACTGTTGAAGATCTTTCCAAGTGCGATGGACTTATCATTTCCGGGGGAGAAAGCACAGTAATAGGTAAACTTATGGAAAAAACCGGCCTTAAAACAGCAATAATAGAAAAAAATATTCCTGTATTAGGGACTTGTGCTGGATTAGTACTTCTTGCAACAGAAACAGATTATGAACAGCCATTGCTTGGTCTTATTGACATGAAAGTTAAAAGAAACGGTTTTGGTAGACAAAAAGCATCTTTCGAAAATGAAATAGAAATTTTCGGCGATAAATATGAGGGAGTGTTCATAAGGGCACCCTACATAGAAAATTTAAAAAATGGAAAAGTACTGGCCAGGGTTAACAATAAAATAGTTGCAGTTGCATCTGGAAAACATGTTGCCACGGCCTTCCATCCAGAACTCACTGAAGATACAAGGATTCATGAGTACTTCATAAAGGAGGTATTAAAGTGTGTGGAATAGCAGGAGTAGTATACAAAGACAAAAAGCTTCATCCCGTTGGTGATGACCTCACAAAGATGTTAGACGCATTACAACACAGAGGACCAGATTCCGCTGGTTTGGCCATATATGGTGGGCTAGGATTAAAAGAAAACGAATATCTCCTAAACATAGAAGTTAAGGAAAAACACGGCCTTCTAGAAGCAGTTAAGGAAACTGTAAATACAGCTACACCAATAAAAAAAGAGGAAATTATCCCATCAGTAGAAAATTACATGATATACCGATGCAAAATTGGTTTAGACTCCTTTTCCGAGTTAAAACCTTTGATCATGGATATCGACAAAATTGATGATGTGATAGTACTCAACGGAGCACATTCGTTTGAAATGATAAAAGATGTTGGTTTAGTTAAAGATATCGCTGCAAGGTACGATACAACATCAAAAATGGGGACCCACGGAATTGGACACACAAGATTTTCGACAGAAAGTCTGGTTGACAGGTACCATGCACACCCTTTCCAGAGCTATATCATACCAGATATAACAGTTGTACACAACGGTCAAATAACCAACTACTGGAAAATAAGGGATCCTCTAGAACGTAAAGGCCACATATTCGAAACAAATAACGACACAGAATGCATCGTGCACTACATAGCAGACAAACTTTCTGAAGGATACAAACTCGAAGAAGCTCTTGAAGAATCTGTTAAAGATATGGACGGTCCATTTTCATACATAGTTGGAACACCAAATGGGGTTGGAATTGCAAAGGATCAGCTGGGACTCAGACCTGGAGTGATGGCTGAAAATAACGAAGTCTTTGCCATAGCATCTGAAGAAGTGTCTCTAAGAGAAGTAATGGACACCCATGACATAGACCAGATAGCCCCTGGAGAAACAAGATCTTACACAATATAACTACCAAAAGGCATACAAAAAGATTTAGGTGATTTAGAATGAGTGAATTTATTATCAATGCCGAAAACCAACCACCAAGGGAAGTTAATCGTGAAATTAAAAAAGCTGCAGTTGATTACGACAGGATAGTAGTGAAAAATCCGAATGCAATGCACTACATTGCAGCTGGATTAATCGAACCTGTTGAACTTGTTATCGATGGATCAGCAGGTTACTTTGCAGGAACAATGGTAGACGGTGCCAAAATACACATAACTGAAAATGCAGGATGGTTCCCTGCCGACAACATGACAGCCGGTGAAGTTGTAATAGACGGATCAGCAGGTGATGGTGTGGGACAAGGAATATACGGAGGAACCGTTGCTGTAAAAAGAGATGTAGGCTCAAGAACTGGTGAAATAATGAAGGGAGGCACCATAATAGTTGGTGGAAATTCTGGATTTATGACCGGGCTGTTCATGATGGGAGGACGCATCATAATACTGGGAGACGTCTCTGAAGATGCTGGTGAATCCATCATTAGGGGAGCAATATACGTTCGTGGAACTGTTGAGAGCCTTGGTAAAAATGCCAAAATAGATAACTTGGACGATGATGATCTCAAAGAACTCAAAGAGGTATTACCAGAATATGGGTTTGATTTGTCAGAAGAAGATTACGAATCATTTAAGAAGATTGTTCCAAGATCCAACAGACCATTCTACGGCAAAGAATCTGAGGAGGGATGAACTATGGAAAACACTAAACAAGAAAAAGTCGCAGTTGTTGGGACCCCCTGCCACATGGTGGCTGCAAGTAAACTAGAAAGGTTCTCAGATATACTCGGAGATTCACCAATCGATATTAAAATCGGACTTTTCTGCATGGAAAACTTTTCATACAGTTCAATCAAGAAGCTCTTGGATGAAAACAACATAGATATGAACGATATCCAAGAATGTAGGGTGGAAAAAAACTACATGTGGTTCTACCTAAACGATGATAAAATTTTCAAAGTACCCCTCAACAAAGCAAAATCATGCATAAGGAAAAATTGCAACATCTGTATGGATTTCACATCCGAACTATCAGACATTTCAGTAGGTTCTGTGGGATCTGAAGAAGGATGGTCCACAGTGATTGTCAGGAGCGATAAAGGATTGAAATTCCTGAAAGATGCTGAAAATGACAATTACATCGAGACCAAACCTATGGATGAAAAAGGGTTAAAAATGGTTGAAACCCTTTCTAACAAGAAAATGAAAGAAAACATTGAGGAAATTCACAAGAGGGAACTTGTTGGAAGACCCGTTATATACAGAAGACAAATGCCTATGAGGGAATACTGCGAAGAAATAGAAAACTGTCAATTCAACGATCTAAAGGGAGATGTGATAGACATAGGTGCATGTGTACTCTGTGGAGCCTGTGACTATGTTTGTCCTGAAGGAATCATAAAAATCGACGACAGAAAACCTCAGGTAACTGGAAAGTGCCCTGAAGGCTGTAACTTGTGTTACATGGCTTGCCCAAGGACCTATATTCCTGACGATATCATGACCACAGATGCTGATAAAAAACCACTCGGAGATTACTTGAAAGTAGTTTCAGCTAAAGCTCCAATGTTAAATGGTCAGGATGGAGGTGTTGCTACAGCACTCCTAAACTACGCATTATCGAAGAAAGTCGTGGATGATGTGATCGTTGTGGATAAAAACTCCAAAGAACCATGGAAACCAGAACCCAAACTAACCAATAATGTAGCAGATGTTCTGAAAGCAGCTGGAACAAAATATTCAGCATGCACAATTTTCACACCACTTAAAGATTTAAATAAGGGAAAGGGAGGAATGTAAATTGCCATTTAAAGTTGAAAGGGATCATCATCTCTGCAAAAGAGACTTCGACAGACCAGGATGCTGCTGGTACATGTGCGATAACAGGGACGAAGAACTGTGTAAAAACTGTTACTCATGTTTTAACAACTGCCCACACGATGTATATGAAATAATTGATGACGAACCATACCCACTTCATCATGAAAACTGCGTAGGATGCAGAATATGCGAAGAAATGTGTCCAAATAATGCAATAGAAGTTAACGCAGTTCCAGAAGACAGGAGGAATGTGTGGTCACAATCTGATATTGTTGAAATAGGCAGAAAATCTGACACTGGTTCATACAAAGTCAGGGGTTGTGGGGCTACCAGGGTAATTCCAACCTTTGATGACTTGGTTGTTATTCCTGCTCAGGTTTCAAGACCTCCAATAGACAAATACAGGGAACCATGTAACACAAAAGTCACATTAGGAGCTAGATACGCGGAAAATCCACTTGTCTTAGATACTCCAATAATGATTGCTGCAATGTCCTTCGGTGCACTGAGTAAAGAGGCCAAAATATCCCTTGCTATGGGTGCAACACTCGCAGGAACCGCAACCAATACTGGAGAAGGAGGTATGCTCCCTGAAGAGAGAAGGTACGCTTCCAAACTCATTGCACAGTACGCATCTGGAAGGTTTGGTGTTTCAGCCAAGTATCTCAACAACTCTGAAGCCGTGGAAATCAAAATAGGCCAAGGTGCTAAGTCAGGTATGGGAGGTCATTTACTGGGTGAAAAGGTTACTGCAGATGTTTCAAGAATCAGAATGATTCCAGAAGGTACAGATGCACTAAGTCCTGCACGTCACATGGATATTGTAGGTCCTGAAGATCTGTCCATGAAAATATCCCAACTCCGTGAAATTACTGATTGGAAAGTTCCAATTATTGTTAAATTTACATCTGGCCGTGTTCGTGACGATGTAAAAATAGCAGCAAAAGCTGGGGCAGACATCATAGTTGTTGATGGAATGCAGGGAGGAACAGGAGCAGGACCTGACGTTGTTACAGAACATTCAGGTGTGCCTACCATAGCTGCAATTGTTGAAGCAGATGAAGCTTTAAAACAAATTAATTTACGTAGCAAAGTAAATCTTGTTGCAGGAGGAGGCATAAGAAATGGTGCAGATGTTGCAAAGGCCATCGCACTTGGTGCTGATGCAGTTTATGTAGCTACTTCCGCACTGGTATCTATTGGATGCAGAGTTTGTCAGATGTGTTTTGCTGGAACATGTAGAAAGGGAATTGCAACACAAAATCCACAGCTTAGAAGGCGTTTAGATTATATTGAAGGTGGAAAAAGAGTTGCAAGATACATAGAAGCCATGACAGAAGAAGCTGTAATGCTAACACAACAAGCTGGTAATACAGATTTACTTAAACTCGAAAAGGATGATTTAAGGGCTCTAACTT
>WASR01000112.1 GCA_009712615.1 Methanobacterium sp.
GTTCCCTCATATTCATCTTGTGTGTGAAGTCTTTGGAAGATGGTGAATATCTTTTTTAAGTGATCCTTGGACATGCCTATACCATTATCCTTGATACTGAATATGTAGTGGTCATTTTTCTTTTTAGCAGAAATATGAATTTCAGGAGTTTTTTCGCTCCTGTATTTGAGTGCATTTCCAATGATATTTTGGAATAGCTGAACCTTCAATTTGGCATTTCCCTTTATTGTTGGGAGGGGTTCATGGGTAATAACTGCTTTTGTTTCTTCTATTGGAATTTTCAAGTTCTGCAGTGCTTCTTTAAGAACTTCTTCGAAGTTCACGAGCTTAACCTTTCTCTTTTCACTCGTGATTCTAGAGTAGGATAGGAGGTCATTGGTCATGTTATCCAGACGTTTGGCTCCGTCCACTGCAAATTCAATGAATTCGTTGGCATCCTTATCCAACTGATCCTCATATCTTCGTTGGAGTAGCTGTAAAAAACTGGTTATCATCCTTAAAGGTTCTCTGAGGTCATGGGAGGTTATGTATGCAAACTGTTCCAATTCCTTATTTGATTGGGCCAGTCTTTTCATGTTGCTAATAATTTCCAGTTCTGCCTTTTTACGCATTAACACTTCCACAAATGCCACTGAAAGGGTTTCTATATTTTTTTTATCCTGATTGGTGTAGTTTCCATTCTTATTGGCCAGTGCTATCATTCCAATTGTTTTAGCACCTTTTTTAAGTGGAACTCCCATAAAATTATTTATTGGGGGATGTCCCTTTGGTAATCCTCTTTTATCTGGATCAGAATTTGGATCGTTCACTATTTGGGATTTAGACTCTTTTATGGTTCTACCCCAGTAGCTAACTATTTCCATGTCCTTTAAAAGTTCTATTGCATTTTCTGTTTCACACTTGGACCATGCTGGAGGACTCAATGTCCTGTCATCAAGACGGCCTTTCTTGTTGATCTCTCCTAGAAATCCAAACTCACTTCCAGTTAAATCTTCGGCCACTTCAAGACATTTCATCACAACTTCCTTTTCAGACTCTGCAGTTAAAGATTCTTGAAAAACATTATTAATTGCTTCAATCACATTTTTTCCCGTTAAGATTTCCTGTTCTGCCGATTTAATTTCTGTTACGTCCTGATAAATTCCCATGATCTTTTTGGTGTTTCCATCCGGATCATGATGGGTAAGCTCTGCTCTGGCAGTTAGAATACGGATTGAACCGTTGTTTAGAATAATCCTGAAATCAAATTTAACCTTTTCATTACCTAAACCAATATTATTAATTTGTTTTGATACAAATTCACGGTCATCGGGGTGTAGATAGTTGAAAAAGGATTTCATTGTTGGTTTGTAACTTTTCCTGTCAAGGTTGAATATGGAGTAAAGTTCATCGGACCAGGTGAGTTCATCAGTATCAACCTGCCATTCCCAGCTACCAATATGTGCAATTCGCTGAGCTTCAGAGAGATTGTTTCTGCTTTTTTCCAGATCTGATTCAGTTTGTTTTTGGTCTGTGATGTCCCTGATAAAAATATCAATACCCTTTTTCTGACCAGCTTCATCAAGATGGTACTGGCAATTCAGGGAGGCATGAAATGATCTACCATCTAACTTGAGGAGGGTACATTCAAAATTTTTAACTTCGCCATTTCTATTTAAAATCTGAATTATTCCATCCAGCTGCGCCCCATCAGCAAAGAGGGGTTGAACTTCCTTACCCTGCATGGTTTTTGAAGAACTGAAACCATGCATCATGGCCGCAGATGGGCTCACCATAACTATTTTTCTGGCAGTATCTATCCTTATAAAACCGTCCTGGAGGTTGTCAATTATATTCCTGTACTTTTCTTCACTTTTGTACAATTTTCTTTCATATTCTATTCTGGAGGAAATATCTTCAAATACTGTTGCAAACCTGTTTTTTTCGGGGGAAACAACTGATATACTGAAGTGTTTATTTAATGGTTCGTAGTAAGTTTTGAATTTTTCGTAGATTCCTGTACGGGCTACCCTTGCATATATTTCCAGATAGGGAGGTTCATCTGTACCGTATACATCTGAAGCTCTCCTCCCAATCACCTCTTCATCATCCAGCCCTAAGATGGTTTTGTAGCTTTTGTTGGTATCTGTAATAACATAATCCACGGCTTCGCCTTTTGAATCGTATATTATATCGTGAAGTGCCACACCTTCGTTCATAGCAGAGTATAGGGAATGATACTTTTTTTCACTATTTTTAATGGTTTCAAAGAGTTTCGAACTTTCTATTGCATGGGACAGTGATGATGCTAATTTATCTGCGAAGTCCACCTGTGCTTCACTAAAAACTACCTGATTTTTGTGGTGGTAAAATGCAATGACTCCAACAACTTCGTTGTTTAAAATTATGGGTGCAACCAGGAGGGATGAAACCCCATACACTTTCATTCCTTTCCTATTTACACGTGGGTCGTTAACAGCGTCGTTAAATGCAACTGCCCTTTTTTCATTGACAACATACACCGATGTTGGTGATTCCTCATGGGTCTTTACCTGTCCTTTTATGTTGTCTGGAAAGTTATAACTGTACTTAACAATCCATTTATCATTTTCAAGCAAATTTATGAGTGCAGATTCAGCACCCAGGGATTTGACTCCTTCTTCAAGTATGGATTCCATTATTTCATCGTAACAGTACTTTGAATTAATATGGGCATTCACACGATTCAATGCCTGACTTAACTCCTCCCTCTCTTCCAACTCTTGATTCAGGTTTAAAAGATAGTCTTGCTGCAGCATCAGTTCTTTGTTGGTTGTCTTAAGCTTTTCAGTCATGATTTTGAGGTCTAAGTTGGTTGTTTGAAGCTGATCTGTCAGGATGTGTTCATGTTTCCTTAACTTCTTTTTGATCTCTTCTTCCTGCTTATTGGCTGTTATATCATGATACACAATAAGATATCCTTTATTACCAGATTTATCATGTATTTCTGTTAAATTAACTTCTGAAACAATTTTTTCCATCTTTTTATTGAAAGTGTCAGTTGTGAAATTTGTTTTAATGTTTGGTTCGGTACCTTTATCTAGAAAATTTTCATGCTGCAGTAACTCATGTACTATTTTACCAATTGCTTCAGATTCTGTGTAGCCATAAGTAGTTTCGGCACCTTTGTTCCAGTAATTAATAATGAAGTTCTCATCCACTCCAACAACTGCGTAGTTTACGAGGTCAAGAAGCGTTGAATGGTACTCAATCTGTTTTTCGTTTAGTTTACGTTTTGATATGTCCCTGATAATCATGAATGTGCGATCATGGTTACCATCGTAACTAAAAATACTTGTGGAAACCTCTGCAGGAAATTTGGTACCATCTTTTTTTATTAGTGTTAATTCGCCTTTGGCTTTGCCATGATCTGTTCTTTGACTTAAAAGTATGGATAGATTTTTATCAGATGAATCCACCAAGTCTTCTCTTCGAAGTTTACAGAATTCATCCTGGTTATATCCAAATATATCCTGAGCAGCAGGATTTGCATAGAATATTGTACCGTTGATTTTAGTCAACAATATTGAATCTAAACTATTATTAAAAAGAGTCTTATAAAGTTCAAGATTTAAATCTTCATTAGTTTTACCAGCCAAATCGAATCACCAATCTCTATGATTATTATTTGTACAGAATCGATAATAAACTTTTCTAGAAATTTAATGGACAGATTTAAGAAGATAAAGAGGTTTATCATTCTGTTCAAATCCTATTATCCACACTTTGACAGATTTATCATTTTATACAACTTATGGGGCAAGAAATTCGAAGGTGTGAATTTCAAAAAAAAAATAGTTTAGGAGGGCTCAAAAAAAATATATTCAAATTTTTTTTTTAGCCGGGTATTTGCAACTGTATTTTGCACGGTTTTTAATCTAAAAAGTCTAATATGGCCTGATTTACTTGTTCGGCATGGGTCCATAGGAGACCATGTGGTCCATTTTCTATTTCAACGTATTTGTTGTTTTTCACAAGATTTTTAAGTTTTCTAGCTGTGGTGTCTATGGGTAATATTCTGTCTGCATCACCATGAAGGATCAAGGTGGGAATATCTATGGCCTCAACATCCTTTCTAAAGTCTGTTAACCAAGCATTAACACATTCATATGTGCCTGTAGCCGATGCATTTGAAGCAACATTCCAGCTGTTTCGAAAGACTTCCTTACTGATGAACTTGCCTTCAAGCTGATCCATATTGTAAAAATCATTTAAAAATTGGGTTAAAAATGCCAGCCTATCCTCTTTAATTGAATCTTTAATCTGGTTGAACACGGCTTCATCAACCCCATCAGGATTATCAGAAGTTTTAAGAAGATATGGTGGAATTGAACCAAGAAGACATGCTTTTTTGATATTATCTGTTCCATAGTTTCCCATATACCTGGTTACTTCGCCGGTTCCCATGGAAAACCCTGCAAGTATCACATCATCAAGTTCCAAGATTTTTAAGAGTTTGTCAAGATCTGCTGCAAATGTATCATAATCATAACCAGTGACAGGCTGACTTGAATCTCCAAATCCTCTTCTGTCATACGTAATTACTCTATATCCTGAATTTAACAAAGCTAATTCTTGTTTTTCCCATGATGCTCCATTTAATGGCCATCCATGTATTAATACCACGGGATCTCCTGCTCCATGATCCTCGAAGTGAAGTTTGATGGTTTTAGAATTTTCCTTACCAACTTCGATGTACTGCATTTATTTGATTCCCCCATACATTTTTTTTAATCAATGACTCACAACATTATTATATATGGGAGTTTGAATCCTATAATAATTTCGGCTTATCTCGGCCTATAACATCTACAATCAACCAGACATTAAATTATTATTT
>WASR01000081.1:0-3074 GCA_009712615.1 Methanobacterium sp.
CTAGTATTATATCCCTTTTTGGATTTCATGAAATTATTCAACTAGAACAACCCTGATGTTCAAACTAAAAACTATCATAACCTTCTGAAACTATGCTGTTTGCTAGTAAAACAGCACTTTCAGCATTCTCAGCCTGACCATCAGCACCAACCTTCTTCCACAGCTCTTTATCCACACCGAATGGATAGCCTCCCACAATGATTTTAGGTTCTCTGCACTGTGAACAGGAACGCACATTTCTAATGAGCCTCACAACTTCACCTATGTTTGAACTGATGGTTGCAGAGATTAGGAGTAAATCTGCATTGTTAGTGGTGATTGTTTCAATAACACCATCACTAGGGGTGTTTGCACCTAAATAGATTGTTTTCCATCCGTCCATTTCAAAGAAATCAGCGACCATTCTCACCCCAATTTCATGGAGCTCGTTACTCACACTGGTCGCAACTAACACCTTTCCAGTTTTTTTCGTTCTTGAGATGTAGGGATACAGTTGGGACATAATAAGCTGAGTTGCAGCTGTGAAGTAATGTTCCTGTGCCACAGTAATCTTATTCTCCTGCCAAAGCCTCCCAATTTCATATAGAGAACTTTGGAAAACATTCAGATAAATATCCTTGACATTGATTCCATTATCAACGGCTTCAATGACCATTTTTCCTGCAGAATGACGATCACCGCTTAAGAGCAGGTCAATGTACTGTTCCAACAGTTTTACCAGAGGTTGGTCCTCATTTACAAATGAAACATACTTGGAAGGTTCTGTAAGATTATCTATACTGTCCTCAATATATTTAACAGCAAGACTGCTCCTTTCAGGGGGTAAATTTCTGATGATAACATCTTCCATGACTTCCAGTCTTTCCTTCAAAAGTTCTTCAGGCATTCCAAGGTTCACCAGAAAGATTCTCTCCCAGGAAATATAATCTTCAAAGAGTTCGGGACTGGATGCTTCAATAGCTTCAAAAAGATATGAAAGACTGTACTCAGTATCTTCGATGTATTTATTAAACTCTGATTCGCCATAAAACTTGTAAAATTTGTTCTTTGATTCGAACTGTTTATCAACAATTTCAATAGCCAGTTCATTCGCATCCTTCAACAATCAAACAACCTCCAATCCACTGATAAAAATATTAAAATTGTACCATGAACTTCAGTGATTATGATCAATACTATACTAATAATTAGGTCTTTAAAGGGATATAAATTTTGTTTATGCCGGAATTTAGAATCAAAGACTGGTTTCAGTCAGATAATTAATGGGGTTTCAAATGGGTTGTACTGAATCCATCCAGTGATTGACAAGAACTGGGTATGGTTAATTATTTTATGCAGGTCTATTAAAAAGTAGTTCATGAAATTTTTGTCGGAAGAAAATCCAGATCACAAGCGTACATTTGAAATAATTAATGAGGGGCTGTCAAAAAAGGCAGTTGTCGTAATAATTGCATGTTGCACTGTGAACTATGATGGCAGGGCCAGAAGTAAACTTGGAGCAGGTGATAGAATGGTCATGATCAAGTCAGATGGTTCTTTCATGGTCCACCAGAACATCAACCTAGAACCTGTGAATTGGCAACCTCCAAAATCCAACTGCACCGCCATATTAAAGGATGGGAACATAGTACTCGAAGGCAGTAGGAGAAGTCCTCCAGAAAGACTGCAGGTGGTAATTCACAAAACATACGTGGCATCCTACTACAATGGAAACGATAACAAGGATTTGGAATTAACTGGTTACGAAGAAAATATGAGGGAAATGATATTTAAAACTCCTGAAATTATTGAAGAGGGATTTAGACCATCAACCAAAGAATATCCAACATCAACAGGATTTATTGATGTATTTGGAAAGGATAAAAATGGCAACGTTGTGGTGCTCGAACTCAAAAGCAGAAGGGCCGGGATCAATGCTGTCAAACAGTTAAAACGTTATTTAGATGATTTTTCAGATCACAAGGAATTTGTTAGGGGAATTCTGGTGGCACCTTCTGTAACTGATGATGCTGCTGAGCTTCTTGAAAGTTTCAAACTTGAATTTAAACCATTAGACCCTCCCAGAGAATTTGGGGCAGATAAAAATCTCACACTGGATTTCTTTTCCAAGAATCAGGATACTAAAACTTAACTGTTTGTGGACAGAATAATTAGTACTAACTCAATTAGAATTTGGAGACAATATGAAAAAATTTTTGTACATCGGATTGATTGTTCTGGTAGCTGTAATGGTATACGGGACTTACGACTATTATACAGTTACATCAGATACTATAATTGTAGGATATCTGCCAAGCAATCATCATTCAGCGCTTTTTGTTGCTAACGCCCTGAATATGTATCAGAAAGAGGGTTTAAAGGTGCAGCTGGTACCATTTAAAAATGGTGCCGACATGATAGATGCTGCCAATAAAAATCAATTGGATGTTGGACTCTGTGGAATAACTCCTATCACCAGTTCAATTGACAAAAATTCAACCATTAAAATTGTGGCTCCTGTAAATGAAGATGGAAGTGGAATTGTTGTAGAAAAGGGGAGTAACATAACCAATTTAACGGATCTTGAAGGAAAATCCATTTTAGAACCTGGACCCGGCAGTATACAGGATGTTCTGTTGAGGTACATGCTCATGAAGAACAATATAAGCACTTCTAACATTACCATAACCAAATTTGAAGTACCCCTCATGCAGGAAGCTATAAGTACTGATAAGGCATCTGCTTTCATAGCATGGGAACCCTATGTTACCCAGGCAAATTTAACTGGAAATGACTCTGTGCTTATCTATTCAAGTGATCTTTGGAATGATCATCCATGCTGTGTGGTATTTGCAACCCAGAACATGATGACAAAAAAACCTGATCAACTAAGAAAGTTTTTGAAGGTCCATGTTGAAGCTACTGAATACATCAATGGAAATTTGAATGAAACAGCTGTAATAGTTTCAAACAAACTTGGAACCAACAACGACATCGAACTTGCATCAATGAAACATGTTAAATTCATTGCAAAACCCAGTGATGAGTATGATAACAATCTCATGGAGCTGGTTAATCTTCAGCAACACTTTGGA
>WASR01000081.1:3084-4827 GCA_009712615.1 Methanobacterium sp.
GTTTCTTGCCATGAATCTCAAATTACCATATCAATAGATTCATTACCACCATTTTTTTAATCGACGATAAATAAAAATTAGAAAATTAAAATGTATTTTCATATTTCAGTTTCAATAATTTCTTCTTCGATATTGACTCCGTCAAGTTCATCGGTCACGTTTAGGTTTTCCTGACCCAGGAAGGATGCTGCAACAATTAAAATACATATCACTGCACCAATAAGGAAGGCATGGTGAAATCCTGTTAGTAATGTTTCAACAGGTACACTGTATTGAAAAGCCCCTGTTCCTGTAACTCCTTCCATATGTCCTGATGAGTGGCTGATGGTACTGTCAAATATTGTTTCAAATATAACAACTCCCAAAACCAGTCCTAAATATTTTGCAGTGTTTAAAAGGCTTGAAACTGAACCAACCATTTTAGGTGGGCTGTGGCTCATGACTAGCTTGTTGTTTGCTGGTGAAAATATTCCATCAGCCAATGATCTCATTATAATTGCTATTACCACGAGTATTATGCCTAACTCTCCAACAGTAGGATCTGTTATCGTTAGAATTATCATGGTGGTTGCAAGTATAATTGCCCCCAGTATCGCAGGTAACCTTGAACCAATCCGATCTGCCATCTTACCTGACAATGGTCCCACAACGATAATGAGAAGCGTTGATAGCAGAATTATTAGTCCTGCAACATCTGTATCGTAGTTCAGTATCAGTTCAAAGTAGAAGGGTAGCAGGAATATGGTTCCAGTTAACACGAAACTGGTCATGAAACCAGCTATTATTGAAATGTTAAGCTGTTTCTGTTTAAGGAGACAAATATGGAACAGAGGATTTTTATAACTATTTTCCCATCGATAAAATATTAAAAAGATAACTCCCGATGTTATCAAGGATCCTATTATTAAAGGTGAAGTCCATCCAAGTTTACTTCCCATTTCAATGGGCATTATTAGAAGGATAACAGCTAAAAATATGAGGAAGGATCCAACCAGATCAAATCCCTGATACTCACTAACAGGTTTAATTTTAGGAAAATAAAAGTAGGTTAAAATGGTAGCTAAAGCTCCGAGAGGAACAGTTACGAAAAATATCCAGTGCCATCCCATGTACTCTGTCACAATACCTCCAACACCGTAACCAAGGGAAAGTCCCACTGTGGTTGCAAGGGAAATAAAACCAAATACTTCTCCACGGGTTGTGTGTGGAAAGACCTTTGAAATTATTGCTGGGGTCATTGATAACAGCATGGCTGAACCCACACCCTGAAGGATTCTTGAAGCAATGAGTTGGGTAATTCCCAGGGATATTCCTGAAAGGTAGGATCCTACTGTGAATAAAAATAAACCGCCCAAATAAATATTTTTATAGCCAACATAGTCTCCAATTTTTCCAAATATCAGGAGAAAGCTGGTTAAAACAAGAAGATGAGCAACAACTACCCAAGACACCAGGGTGGTGTTAATGTCCATGTACTGGGATATGGTTGGGAGTGCAATTGTCACAATTCCTGCACTAAATGACCATATAAAAACACCGAATGCAATGATAAATCCCATCACGTTTTGATTGTTTTCGGTAGGAGAATTATTGTTGAACATGCTGATCTAGGAATGATAATAAATTTCAACGATTTAGTTTATGGTTGTTAATTAACCCCATGATTTTATTATGAATAGCACTTTATAAACGTATCTTCCTGATAAAAATTAATAAAAATATTAATAAATACTCAAATATCTG
>WASR01000338.1 GCA_009712615.1 Methanobacterium sp.
GCGTAACGCTGCAAAGCGGAGCGGCGACGGCGAGAGCTTGTAACAAATCGGCGTGCCGGGACCCTGGAATATGGGTCTCGCGCCAGCCGTCGACCCCCGACACCGGACAATAATCCCCGTCGAAACGGGGGCGCGGCAGATCAACCGTGGCGTCAAAAATCAGAACATCCGGCCGATGAAGCCGCCGAGCAAGCCATTCGGGAGTCACCAAAATGGGGCCGGACAACGAAGGTGTTGCGGTCGTGCTGATCATGATCTGTATCCGGAGTGATCCAATGCCTGCGGCGGTCGTTCCCGTATATGGTCGAGAAGACGCGCCCCTTGCCGGGACAGGAACCAACGGGCATGTCCGAACAGGAAGGTGTCGTAGGCCAGAGACGTGTTCTCGGGCGAGCCGATGATACCGTGGAAATACTCGGTTTCGGACAAGGCGAACTCGGCATGCACCAGCGGCAACAAGGCCGCAAGCGCCTGGCAATGCCAGCCCGTCAGCGGCAAAACGCTGCCATAGCCGTCCAGCAGGGCGTCAACGAGACCTGGATGCGTCCTCTCCGCCGTCTCCGGCTGCAGCCATTCGATGGTATTGCGTTCGATGGCGGTGGCCAGGTCATAAAGCGCCGTGGTGCGGTCGGCCAAACCAAAATCGAGGACCATGCGCACCGATGCGCCGTCTCCCTCATCGCTCCAGGTCAGGTTGGAGGCATGCCAGTCATTGTGCGTCCAAAGCGGAGACTCCGGCGGCAGGAACGGACGTAAAGCCGCATGAAACGGCGCCAATACGGCCCAAATGTCGTCCTGCCAGCCCGGCCGTCCCTCAAGATACCGCCCGAGATCGGGGCGAAGCGCGACATAACGGACAAGTTCCGGCCGGGGATCCTCGGCGGAGAAGATGGTGAAACTCGATACCAGCGGCTGGACGGCGCGGCACGGCTGGTCAAAGGACCGGGATGCGAGATGAAGGCGGGCCAGAGTTTCACCGGCGGACCGGGCATGGTCCCGGCTGACGAAGGGCGACCAGGAGACGGCATCCCGATAAAGATCGATGCCGTCAGCCGGACGATGCAGTTCATAGGTCCAGTCGGCCGTGGCGGTAACGCTTTGTCCCAGATCGTTGCTGAGAACTTCGGGCACGGGAATCCCGGCACCCAAAAGGTGAGCCATAAACCGATGTTCTTCGGACAAACCGGCCGCATCACGGATCAGCCGATGATGACGTTTGACGAACAGCGGCCCCCGTTCGGTGGAAATCAATGCCGCCGAGGAAAATGGCCGGGGACTGCAAAACAGCACATCCTGAAGCGAACCGGCGCCGGGATAGCGGCGCAACAGATCGCCGACTTCGGTTTCGCCCAAGGCCGGCCAATCGGCTGGGACCGGCGCTGTTCCCATGCCGTGTGCCTGCACGGTTCCCAGAGACCTGGCCGAAGACTGAGCCTGGGAGGTCATAGCCGAACCTCGACCGGGAGGAAGCTGTTGGTGACGGCATCGCGCCAGACATCGGCGCGAGAGAGAATGCCATTGTCGGACAGCCAACGGGCATATGGCTCCAGCAACTCCTGGCGCTGTTGTCCCCATCGGCCGTCATGCAGCCAGGTTGGCGCGATCAACGATAACGACCGTTGCAACAAGTTTTCGGGGAAATAAGGCGTGATCCGCTCGAAAATCGGCAATGCCTTTTCCGGCGCGCGGCTCACCGCGAGATAACCACGCGCTGAAATGCCCAGAAATGTTTGAACGATCGCAGGATTATCCGCCAACAACCCTTGATGGGCACCGAGAAGGTAGCTGTGGTAGGGCGGCGCGCCAATGGTATCCACCGGCCAGATGATCCGGTCCCGGTCGGCGACGGCGGTCTCCATCAGGACTTCCCAGGCCCAATAGCTGCCGAACGTCGCGTCCACCGTCCCCTGGGCGATAAGGTCGGGGGTCAATTCCCGTGTGCCGGCGTCGACGATGACGACGGCATCCGGATTGCCGCCATCGGCGGCAACCAGATGGCGGACCATGGCCAGCCCGCGCGGCGTCGGATTGAGCGCCAGACGCTTGCCGGCAAGGTCGCGCGGACGGGATATCCCAGTCGACCGAATCGTCTGAATGACCTCCAGCCCGCGATGATTGCCGGCGGCGCCCCCAAAGACCGGATCCCCCCGATCGCGGCGCACCAAAAGGCGGTTGGAAGGGCATATGCCGAAGTCGACGTCCCGGCGCACGAGATAGGCCAAGGCGTCGCCACGTTCCGGATCCTGCAGAACGAATTCCACATCCAGGTCCGCCTCCCGATACCATCCCTGCTCTCGGGCAAAATAAAACCCCGCAGCGTTCGGCCAGGGATGGAAATACTCAAGCATTACCTTCAGATTCGTCATCAATGAAGTCCCGTCCTGTTGCCGGAATTCCGGCCCACTTTCATCAGTTGGCAGGGGATTGGGCCCATGGATAGTACCCGGGCCGGGCCTCTGGGATGGACCTCCAACTCTTTGAATTGGGAAGAAAATCTGACAGGTGGCAAGGGCGCCATCTGTCAGATTTTCACCACTAGAACTTCGATGAAAGAGTGCCCACCGCGGCAAATCCTGTCCCGACGTAATAGGTGGGCGCGGCTCCGGCGATTTGCGTCCCATAGACACCCGTCGTCGCTTTCCCGTTCAGTGTCGGGCTGGCAACGCCGGAGAGGAATTTCTCGTCGGTCACATTGATCAGATTCAGCCGGATGTCGGGCGACAGAGCATAGCCGGCCGACGGCAGATGATAACCGATCATGGCATCCAACTGGCCGTGCCCGGGAAGCTTCTCGTCATTGGTGAAAGTGGCATATTGCGGCCCCAGATATTTGACGGTGACGTTGCCGAACACGGCTCCTTCGTCATAGGACACGCCCGCCGCCAATTGCAGATGGGGACTGCGAACCGCGGTCCTTCCCGCCGTACGAACAAAATCGCCGTTGGAAGCGATATTGTCGTCGATGGTCGCATCGAGATATTCGCCCGACAGATAGGGCGTGAAACCATGGATCGGACGCAATCCGAGTTCGATATCGAGGCCGCGTGACGTCTGGCCGCCGCCGTTGATGGTCGAATTCACCTGGGCGCCATTGACCAACAGGATCGTCGTGATCTGCCGGTTGGTGAAATTGTAATTGAACAAACTGACTGACGCGGTCATCACCTCCCCTTTGAAGCGATAGCCCACTTCCTCGGCGATGGAATATTCATCCTTCAGATGAGCGTTTCCCGTGCCGGTAAGAACGCCGCCCGAATAGGTGTCATAAAGGGCATATGAGTTGGGAGAGCGGAAATTGGTGGTGACATCGGCGAAAATCTGGTGCGCCGACGTGATCTGGTAGCGCAGGGCGGCACGCGGCAAGGGCTGAAAATCATGGAGCGACACATGATATTGCGGCCCCGGCAGACCATTGGTGCCGTTGCGGCCGATCTCGACGGCCTTGAAACCGACATCGATCTGCAATTTGTCATCCAGCAGCGCGATCTTGTCGGCTACGAACAACGATCCGATTTGGGTGACGGTATGGTCATCCAGCACCGTGAACAACTGGCCGTTGGGCATCTTGATGGCGTTTTTCTGATAACCCCAGAGATCGACCGGATTGCCTCCGGAATCGAGCGGGGTAAAGGACTCCACATCCTTGTCGTCGGCGTAATCGTACCAAAACCCGCCAAGCAGGGTGTGATGGCCGACCCGGTAGGAGAGTTTCGATGTCACGCCGGCGCGATATTGGTCGCCCGTGTAATTTCCGAGAACGGTGGCTCCCCCATCTTGCGCCCCGGGAATAACCAGTGCTCCGGCCACCGGAGCGGCACCGAAATAATTTCCGGTGGTCGAGAGCCAGGTACCGTAGGGCGAATTACCGTAACCGCGCTGAACATAGGGAGTGACGTCCAACGTCAGACGGTCGGTCAGCGTAAACGTCGACGGTGCCGAGACATAAATGTCGCGGAAGGTGCTGACATATTGACGCCAGTAATTGGTGTCGCCGTCGCTGTAGGACGAATCGTAATTGAAATTGCGCCCCGATCGCCGCCACTGGTCCAGGGTCGGCTGCGGATAGCCGGTCGTGACGGCATCGTTCAAGGACGCCGACAGGGAGACGCGGTTGCCCTGCCCCCATTCGTCGACAACATTGAAGTCGATATGCTGTTTTTTGTCCCGTCCGGGACCGCGCCAATTGTCGGCTCCGGTGCTGGAATAGGAAATGAACGCGCGAAGGTCGCCGACACGGCCGGAATCGACCCGAAGGAAACTGCGCCGTTCATTAAAGGACCCGTAGGAGACATCAGCCTGACCACCGAACGTTTCCGCCGGATCGGTCAAGGTAATTGCCAGCAATCCACCTGCACCGTTGATGATTGGCGAATCGAGATCGACGGATCCGGGGGTCAAAGATACCTGGCGGATGTTCTCGGGATCGACGAATTGCGACGGATACGCAAAATAGTTGCCGATGTCGTTTTGCGGTGCGCCCTGCATCAAAACACCGATCTCGTCCTGACCAAGCCCCCGCAGCACCAGCCTCGACGCCGACGAAATCCCGTAAGGATCCGACGATCCCACATTTGCGCCGGGCAGCAGGGAGATCAACTGGAAGGCATTTTCCGTCGGCGCCTGCCCACCGATGAAATCGGCCGAAACCGCGCTGACCGCCTTGGCGTCATTGCGATCTTCGATCAAGCCATTGGTTCCGATCCGCTTAGCATCCACCACGATCGTCGAAAGTCCCTCATCGCCATTGGCCGCCGGACCAGCCCCGGCCGGAACCGTCTGGGCAAAAACCGGCGCACCGGCCGTGACGGAGACCAGAAG
>WASR01000074.1 GCA_009712615.1 Methanobacterium sp.
GATACAAATTTATATACTGAACCATCAATAATTAATACCATGGGGTTTTACAGGGGAAAACTTATTGAACTGCCTAAAAGGGGCCATGCAATTATTGTAACAGACATTCATGGTAACCTAACAGACTACAATAAGTACCTGGATTTATGGAAAAAGTACGGCGAAAAAAATTTCCATTTCATTATTACAGGGGACTTTATACATGCCATGGGTAGAAAGGATGATAGATCCATTGATATTCTGGAATCTGTGATGCATCACTTTAAAAACTACAAAAACTTCCATGCCCTACTTGGTAACCATGAATGGTCTGCAATCTCCATGGTTTCAGTTTACAAGGGTGGTGTTAATCAGTCACACAGTTTCAAATCATTGTTGAAGGATCGGTTCGGGAATGATTGGGAATTTAAGCTTGAAGAGTATCAAAATTTTTTTAAAGAACTTCCAGTGGCAGTTAAAACTGACAGCAAACTATTTATAAGTCATGGTGGTCCTCCACGACACGTTAACTCCATTGAAGATATTGTGCACATCACTGACAATGGTTATGGTGAAGACAATGATGTACTCTACCAGCTACTCTGGAACAGGGAAGAAAACTTCACAAGGGAAGATCTAAACAATTTTCTGGGTGTGGTTGATTCCAATGCCATGGTGGTTGGTCACACACCTGTGGATGGTGTTAAATTGGTTTACGACAAACAGCTGGTAGTTTCATCCAGTTTTTCCCTGGGAAAAAAATCTTATTTAGTTGTAAACCTCAAGAACAACATTGATAGGGCAAGAAATTTGATTAGTATGGTAAAAAATTTGCACTGGTACAGTTAAAATTTACAACAAGAAATTTAGTGGGGTCATGATTTTTCATGTCCTTTCATGGTAGTATATCTTTACTGTTTGTCCAACTTCTATTTCATCCCCCGAACTCAATAGCTTTGTTTCGTTGGCTGAAATAGTTTCTCCATTTATTTTGGTGCCATTTTTGGTGTTTAAATCTTGGATGTAAAAGTAGTCACCATCTTTGGTTATTTTCAGATGATCCTTACCTATGTAGAGGAGTTTGTCCGTGGATATCACCCCAACAAAATCTTCTCTTCCAACAACCCTTTCAGCACCGTCAACAATGATGTTATTGTTGTTTGGAAGGATTAATTTGGCAAAGGAAACATTGTTGCCGGGACTATGGGTCATGGTGGTCTTTAATATTTTAGACTGGGGTGCGTACTTTCTGTAGATCCTGTCTATTATCAATCCAACAATCACTGCCATTATCACTGCGAAGATAAGGTCTATGAATACCTTTTGAAACCATGCTGAAAAATCTTCATATCCAAAAATAATCAGTGCTACAACTAATCCCAAGGCAGTGATGGAAAGTATTATGGTCAAAATTTTGCCCAAGCTCATTTTAACATTTTCCTGTAACGAGTATGTATTAATGTATCTTTGATCCAACATTTTCATGAACAAATATCCATTTTAACAGTTATCAGTATTATTTTTTTCCATATTTTATTTAATACTTTACCAAAAAATCATAACTCACGGGAAAATTTGTATTTCATCTGGGAAAAACATGATAAAACAGATGAAATGAATGGGCACAATATATGTGCTGCAGTTTATAAACAGTCTTTTTAGATCAAACATTCTTCATATTAGAATTACCTGGTTGTATTCTGGATGAATGCATGGAAGATTTAAGTATGTGATATGAAAATTCAATTAAAATGTAGATCTAGTTTGGATAATTTATGAGGGGATATCATCAGATGAGTGTGATGAGATCTGCTAGCTGTTCTAAATTTCTAACCTCGTGAACATGTGCTCCAACAGCTTCATAATCAGAAACACAGCTGTCTGCAATGTTCCATTTGTTGCTGGGTTCAGGATTTAAAATTAGGACCTTCTTAGATTTGTTAACCAGGTACTCCATTATTTCAGAGCTTAAAGGTTTACCTTTGGATTTGGGACCTGCCCAATCTCTGCAATCACTTAAAATAAGAACAAAGGATTTGTTGTTGAGTTTTGCAATGGATTCAAATTCCTGGAATGCCTTGTGCATGTTGGATGTTCCATGTATCATTAAATTTTTCTGACGCATGTCCCTTACCTTTATAAATGCATCTAAAATATTCGGTTCTTTGAGGGCTGAGGTGGTTTCAATGGTTTTATTATCAAATTCAAATGTTCTTGCTAATTTAAAGGAGTTTAAAGCTGCGTAGACCATACAAAAAAACCAGTTACTAACCCAGTCACATGAGCCACTCACATCATTTAGAAAGAAGTGTCTGTTTTTCTTTATTTTGGGTCTGGTTTTAACCACTTCAATGAGTGCACCGCCATTTTTCAGGTTTTTTCTAATGGTTTTCCTGATGTCGGGATGTACATTACTCGCAAGTTTCTGCCTTCGAACCCTCTTGTTTGCAATTTTTTTGCCGAGTCTCTGACAGAGATCCAGAAGTTCTGGTTCAAAGGTTGTAAGATGTTTAATATCCCTTTTCAGGAGTTCATTATCATCCAACGGTGGTTTCAGGTAGTCATCAAGGGGAGGTCTGTAGTCTGTAATATCAGATTCATTCAGGTTGATCTTCGTGGGATTAGATTCTTGGACCCTGATCTTGTAGTTGTATGCCTTTAAAAATTTCCGGGTCTTGTTTGATCCTCCCCCAGAACCTTTAATTTCCTCTGTTCCCTTTCCGTCTTCCCCCTGAAACACTTTTTTGAATATTTTATCAAACTTTTTAGTTTGAACCTTATCCTTCACATAAACTGCTGCCAGGGCTTCCTTAAGATTCTCATCATCACCTTTGAAGATTTCATAGGTTTCGCAAGCTGCCTGTGTGGTTCTTACACTGACAGGAAAGTTTGATTTCCTTAAAACCTTCGAAAAATTTACTATTTCCTTCATAATTAAACTTTATTTGGCGTATTTTTTCATGACTTTTTTCTTGTCGTCTTCACTCTTTAAAACAACTGATACCGTGTCTTTGAAATTTTCAGGGTTTAATTCAGTTTCATTGAAACTCATGAGTGTTTTAACCCAGTCAATAGTCGCTCTGATCGATGGTTTTTTAACTAGGTTCATGTTTCTGAGTTCATTTATTCTGTTTACAACGGTTTCAATCAGTTTTTGTGATGCATCAGGAAGGGTTGCCTTCACAATTTCCATCTCCCTTTCAGGGGTAGGATAATCTATGTATAGAAACAAGCATCTGTCTTTGGTTTCATCCAGTAATTGTCGCTGTGAGTTGGACGTCATTATAACCATGAGATCGTTGTTGAGTTCAAAGGTTCCTAGGTCGTTAACTGTTATTTGGCTTTCTCCAAGGGCCTGTAAAAGAAAGCTTTCGACTTCTTCGTCTGCTTTATCAATTTCATCTATGAGGATGATGGAGGGGTTTGGGTTTATGAAACCCTGAAGTAGGGGTCTTTTAATAAAAAATTCCTCATGAAAAACATCCAGATCCACTTCCTTTATCCTGGACATTTCAAGGTGAAGGAGCTGTTTCTGGTAGTTCCACTCTCCAACTATCTGTTCAAAGGTTATTCCTTCGTAGCACTGAACCCTGAAAAAATCCATGTTAAAACTTCTACTTATGGCCTTTGAAAGTTCTGTTTTACCAACACCAGGAGGTCCTTCCACAATCAAAGGTTTTTTAAGTTTAAATGCTAAATAAACAGTTATTAATGTGCTTTTATCTGGTATGTAATTATTTTTTATGAGATTTTTTTCAAGTTCTTCCATGCTGAGATCATGGGTCTTCATGGGATCAGTATTTGGTTTTTGGAAATAATAAAATTATTTATTTCGTAAACAACCAAAGAAAAAAAATGATATCATATAAAAATAATGTATTTATAATGAAAATAATGGGGGACACTTAAATTTAGTAGTCTTCCCCTTCTTCCAGGGTTTCAACTATAGTATCAATAATGCATCCAGCGTTCCATCCAATAACTTCATTTGCAACTTCTTCAATTTTTCCCGGAACATTTTCCATTCCATAGGGTCTTACAATTATGATGGGTTTTTCAAGCGTTCTTGCTACATCTATTTCCCTTTCTATTAGATTTTTATCGGCTGAATAAAGCCCTGATAAAAGTACCACCACATCAACATCCTTCATCTGATCTTCGAGGTCTTCCTTTGAAGTTTTCCCTGGAACTGAATGATCTTCAAATTTAAAACCCTCAACTGAGCTGAGTTTTCCTATCAACCTGTCATATTCATAGGTTGTTTCGTCGAGTTGGCTAATAAATAAACTGTAAATCTGTGATTCTTCTTCCATCATATTTTGACACCACAACTAGATCATTTCTTCACCATCTTCGTAAACATGGATACACATGACAGGACAGCTTTCGGCAGCATCTAAACTACAATCTTCAGTTTCCATACCTAGTTCATCGTTATTTCCCACTCTTTTAGAACCTTTGATATGGGCCAGACTTTCAGAGTCTAATTCAAAGAGCTCAGGACACATATCTTCACATGTTCCGCAAGATGTACATTTATCCCTTTCCACAACCACTAAAAATTTTGAGTTATCGTCACTGTTTCCAGAATTCATACCAATATATTTAGTTTTATTTCTATATAGATTTTTTTTAAAATCTAAAAAAAAGTTAATTGGATGTGAAGTTTTTTTAGGAATATCAAATAAACTAAACAAAGACCTTAAAATGAAAAATGCAACGGCAGTTTAGGAATAATATTTCTTTTATTAGGACGG
>WASR01000036.1 GCA_009712615.1 Methanobacterium sp.
CCCTAAAAATAGTTTTAAATTGACTGAAACAATTTTTTGAAAGAATTCAGCGAAATTTATCAATTTGAAATTTAGATTTAAATAAAAAAAAGAAGGGTGGAAAATAAATTCCACCAAAGATGTTACTTAGTTACTTGGGTTGATTAAACCCCTTTCTCCGCTAGGCATGAACTCTCTTAAAGCTCCCTGAGCTATGGATTTCCTTGGATTTGTGAAGTCGAATCCGAGGTTCTTGTCTGCGAATGCCATTTTTATCATAGGATTTGCACAGAATGCGTCTCCTCTTGCTGCGTGAGGTGCCTGAGCAATTCCTGCGTACTCTGGCTGGTGTCCCACGTTCATTGCATAGTTAGGGTAGTTAGGTCCTCTGAGTTCGTGTATTAAACCTTCATCACTTCTAATTGAAAGTGAGTTGGATGCACCACACTGATCCTGCAGATCGTATCCGTAGAAACCGAGCCTGCTGTGAACTTCTTTGTGGAGTATCTGGCTTAAGTACCAACCGTTGATACCTGCGTTGGAGTTACCTGTAGCGAAAGCTGTTGAACATCCAGCTGCTGCTGCTGCAACTGCTGCCCTCTGTGATCCACCGAAGTGGTCTTCGAGTAGTGCTGGGATTTCGTACTGTTCCATTGCGTAGAGTGTAATTTCTGAGGAAATATCCTTAACTACTTCTGCATCTGCTGTTGCACCGCATAATCCGAACTTGTCTTCCACGTATTCTTTACCGTAGTAGAGGAAGTCGTCTAATATGTCATCGGTGTATGCAGCTGTTGCATACTGTGTGAAACCTACACCACCAGACATGTATGAACCTAGCCAGATCTGATCGTATATTGCTGCTGCTGCTGCAATTACCTGTAGAGATACTTCTGCAGGGTCTTCAGATACTCTGGAGGTCTGTATCATATCAGCTAAAACACCGAATGGGATTCCACCAGGTTCGTTAGGTCCTCTTGCCCTTCTTGCAGGTAAAATTGTACCCATTTCAATTACGTCAGCATGTTTTGCTGCGTATGAAAAGTCAGCAATTGCTGCTTCTCCAGCACAGAGTTTGTATGCTGAAATGAAACTCATTCCAATCTGCATTGCAGACCATCTGGAAACTGTTCCACCGTCACAAGCCCTTACAACCATGGTAGGTACTCTGCTTACTTGGTAAGTTTTTTTACCGATGTAGCTCTTGAGCTGTTCTGCCTGTTCTTCAGGGAATTCCTTGTTTATGTCGATGATGAATCTGCTGTCGAGTTCATCTACGAGGCTGTCATCTCCACTGAATATTTTTGCGTAACAGTCTCCAACTAAACCTGGGTGAACTTCTACCATGTGTTCCTGCACAACAGCTCCTCCTGGGAGCGCGTGGTTTATTGTTTCCATGTAGTTGTTTATGGTTTCTGGAGTAACTTCTACACCTAAACGTTTTTCTAGAACAGCGTGAGCTGTGTCCATACCAACAATGATGGTCCTTTTGATGTCGTCAGACAACTGCTGGATAGCACTGTTGTTTAGGAAGTGAAGGTCGTCACCTTCAACATAGGAATCTGTTCCTGAAACTTTGTAGGACATTAATTTCCTCTGTCCTAGTGGAACACCTATGTCTGGGTTGTAGCCTGGGAGGCCTCCTCTTTCTTCTTCTAGTTTTTTGGAGAATTCATTGAATTCTTTTTTACGAGGGGACTGTTCCCAACCACCGTAGCAGTAATAGTTGGTGTAATGTTCGTTAGGGTCCTCGTTAAATTTGTTTTTTAAAGCTTTTAAAAACAATTTTTTATCATTTTCCATCTTATTCACCTAATTTGCGCTTTAAATCATCTTTGAAAACTTCTAATCCGAATCCACCATCTGTCCTTGCTGCGTGAATGGCTTCTACTGTTTCGATAGCTTCAGGGTCATCCCTCATGCTGATGTTGTCGCTTCTGTAGATGGTAGTGATTTCTTTGAGATGTTCTTCATCCAGTGGTGCTCCCATGTCGACAGGCTCATCGAGTGGCCTTCCAACCTGGTCCTTTATGTATGATACTGTGCCTGTTTTTTCATCGAAGACGTATCTCTGGAGAGCATCAAACATTAAACCGTTTTCATCCAATCTTAATGAATGTCCGTGGACAGTTGCGCCTCTGATACCAGTTTTAGCAGGGTCAAAGAATTCGGTTTCAATGAGTGTTTTGGAAATTTTTTCCAAGTCCCTTTCCCTTATTTCTATAACTTGTCTACCGGATAGTGTACCTGTGTCGACTCCTCTGAATCTCCACATGTATGTTCTTGCCCTGTCGTATGGCTGAGCTGGAGCATTGTACATAGAATCTGCGAACTGGACGTATCTTGTCCTGTTACCTTCTTTTGCACCTTCGATAGGCTCTACCATTTCTTTCATTAAATCTTCTTCAAAGTCCATCTCTTCTAATGGAGGATGAACACTTTTATATCCTTCACCCGGGTTTCTGTGCCCTAGAATTTTGACTATATCTTCGTCAGCTATTTCCCTGATCTTTTTTAGTTCAAAATCAGGATCCATATGTTTCCTACGGTTTTCAGCAATTTTTGTATTACCGGGGGTGTATTGAACTTCATAAGACATTCTTAATCACCTATTAAATTTATGGTTTCTGAGGATTTTGAGTTTGGATCTACCAACCCTATTAGGGCTGGATCTATACCTTTCTCTAAACCTAAACCTACTTTTATGTAATCTGAAACAGTGATGTCTGTTTTTGTAAAAATACCGGTTTTTACTTCGTATTTCATGGTCAAAGTTTCTTTTAAAAGAGTATCAAGTTTTTCTAAGAAGGATTCTAGTTCATCATAGTTGACGGTAATGATCAATTCTCCGACTGATACACAGAGTTCAAAATTTTCATTTTTAACCCCTATTACCTTTCTGTCTTCATGATTCACTGGAGTTCCCTTTGCAGGTCCGTAAGTTACTACCTTTGGTATGGAATTTCCATTAACCAAAACTCTCAGTACACCATCAAATTCCATGATACCGTTAAGTACCTTCTCTGTTGTTTGTGGCTTTAAACGCCTGTAAGGGAATATTTTTACATCAACGGCTTTTATTTTGTCCATAAAACATCACCTAAATCTATTCAGATTAAATAATATCTTTGACTTCCTTAGCTCCATCGGCTACGTATTTAACTGGCTGGTTGAAATAATCAATGTCGCCGTACACAGTACCTATTAATCCAGAGGTAGATTCAACTGAAAACATCTGGGTTCCTGCATCTAAACACATTGCAGCTGCGTTACATGGGGTTACGTAACCTTTACTGTGTCTTGTAACTACGTGGTTACCGTGGAAAGTTCCAGGACCTCCACCACCATAAATACCGTGGGAGAAGAAACTCATTCCAACACCAGTTCCCTGTGCTCTTCCGAAGTCAACACCTGGAAGACCAGTTTCGTATTCAACTATGTCGTTGAAGTAGAGGAGTGTTGAAGCTATTCCCTGAGCTGCCCTTGAAGCACCTATGTTAACTATTACAGATGCTATGAGACCTGCTGCAGCATATGCGTTCCATAGTGCCCAGTCATTTGGTTCGTAAATATTGTAACCTGAAGGCATTGTTTTGGCCACTTTAATGACGCCATCGTCAACTGCCCTTTCAACTAATGATGCAATAACTGTACCGACTGTGCCCTTTCCATTTGCTTTCACAAGGTCGAACACTAGGTTGTTTGCGTTTAATCCCTGGTAAGCCATACCTAAGAGGTGGCTCCTTTCGAATGCACCTAATGCATCACCAGTTTCGAACATTGCGGTATGTTCGAGGATTGAGGATAAAGCTACTGCGTTAAGGGTGTTTTTCTTGGTAATTGCAACAACATGGTTGGCCATGATGTTCCTTAGACCGTAACCAAGTCCTTCTAGCATTACAGGTGGTCCTAATAATGCTGAAACGTTTGCACCCATGAAATCAACACTCTGAGGGTACCTTCCTAATACTGCTGTTTTAACTGCTGATGCATTGAATTTATCCACATCGAATGTGTCTATAATTGCCTGGACTACTGCTCCACCTGTAACTAGTGTGGAAACTGTGTAATCTGCTGCCCTGTTAATTCTCTGAGCAGGCATCTGCACAAGCATCTGATCTCCGCCGTTGATTAACTTCAAGTTGAAGTCATCATCTTCTTCGATCTGAATTATCTTCTGGATCTTTTCGGATAATACATCCACATTATCTGTAAGATCTAATTTCAATTCCCTTCCTGGGATAAAATTGGATTTACCACCGTAAGCTGCCTTTTCCAGAGATTTTTCAATTCCGGCTAAGTTTACAGCAACGGATCGTTTTACATCATATACGATTTTACCAATAGTAGGGTTTACCATTGGACTAACAGCTTCTAAAGGTACATCTGATTCTAAAAGCTTTCCATTTACCCCGTATAGGTCTATTTTATCTTCATACGTTGGCATTACTTTTACACCTCGTTTGTATTGTTTTTCATTAAGATAATGAAATGTAGAGGAATGGGATTTACCTCAGGTGTTTAGATTTTCCAAGTTGGCAAAGTTGGTGTTTTCCCGTTTCGTAGGAGGGAAATAGTAATTCTAAACGTTTATTCTTCAGTAAAACTTTTTTATATGAATTTGTTTGAGTTAAACTCAATTATTCAATTTCCTTTTCCATTCCATCCGAATTTAAATAAATTAAATCCGGAAATAACCCTTAGTAACAATATTACCAAAGGTCATTTAATAATTAATGGTCATTAAC
>WASR01000149.1 GCA_009712615.1 Methanobacterium sp.
TTTGAGCAAGCACCGAGATCGGGAAAACCGCGGTGACCGGCAGCGGAGCCGCGATAGTCTGCCTGGGTGGCGGAGGGCAGGTGAACCAGAATGCCGTTTGTCCGGACTGCAGGACTTCTTCATAGGACGCGACGCAAAGACTGAACACCGGTTGCGGGAGGCGTTCGGTGCCGGTGACTGTCGGGGGCTCGGTGAGGATGACCCGTCCCAAAGCCGCCAAGCGTCGAATTGCCCGACGGCTGGCGTCGCCGACCGTCCCCAATACCAGGAACAGGACATCGGACTGACAGCCGACATAATGGGCGGCATCGCAAATATGATCCAGGACAAGGCCGTGATCTTGCAATGCGTTTGACGCGACGACGAAAACGAACCCCGAGGGAAGGTTTCGTCTGGCCGGCAGAGACGCATGCAGAGCGTATTCTACGGACCTCGCCGCGCGTTTCATGGACTCGATGGATGCCGCTTCCAGATCGTCGATCAAGCCGGCGGCGCCGACGATTTGACGGCAGGCCCGCATCATCGCCTCGAACGACGGCAGTTCATGGAAAGCGTGCGCGGGCGGGGTGTTGCCAGCAAAATGGGAGCGACAGAGAACGGCCTTGCCGCGACTCATGGCGCCGGCCGCATGGATTTGCTGGTCTGTCGGGGATTCCGCCAGAACCAGGACCACATCGACGGACCGGTAAAAGTCGTCCAGGGGCAGGGACGGGTCCAGAACGCGAAGGAACGGATAATCCAGGGCGGAAAACAGATCGCAGAAGGGGCCGCCAATCACGATCTCACAGGGCAGCAGCCTGTCCCTGATAAAGGTCTCGGCGACGTTGAGAAAGCCGTGAATGTCCTCGACGTCGCCGCTTTCGTCGCTGCAGACCAATCCGAAGCGAAGGATCTCCGATCGCGGCCTTGGCCATCCGGCACGGACGGGCTCGGCGTGCGGCACGGTCAGCGTGGTTGCGTCGCAAAGCTCCGACAGGCGAGTGGTCAATTCCTGATCCGGCGTCCAGATCACGTCGGCCCGGGCGCACACCATGCGCACCACGTCGGCATCCGGTTGGAACGGTTCGGCAAAAGAGTCCGGGATTCGCGTCCAGTCTCGAATGTCCTGGATGTCCAGCACCTTCAGGACCCCGGCGGGCGTCGATTCGAACGCTTTGGAAAGCCATGGGAAAACCACGATAAAGACGTCGAAGGTGTCGACATGGAACAGCCATTCGAGCGACGCTTCAATGCCTGAATCCCACCTCTCGTCGACAGTCTGCGCTTCGTTGCCGGGGTTGGGACGGTTCGCCGGCGACAGATAGCACGCGTCCCAGGTTTCCATCATGGCCCGGCAGTCAGCCGCCCCTGCCGGGCTCCCACCCTGGTCCCGCGACGGGCAATACAGAAAATGGATTTTGGCTCCCAGGTCCTTCAATCTATGGCAGAGAAAATGGATGCGGCTGGCACGGCCACCAGAAAACGCGTCAGTGGGGATGGGGGAAAGGACCAGGACCCGACGGCCGGACCAGGTCCCATCGAACCATGAGAGCAGGTCAGTCATCGTCATTCTCGCTGATTCCGGCAAGAAGGCACGCCACGCTGTCATAAATGGCGGCAACCTGCCGCCCGAAATGGGCGGGGTTGTCCGGTATCACCATCAATCCCCGTAAAGTCCGGTTCTCCGGGGGGCAGGTCGCCAGGAATTCCTTGACGGCCAGCCATCGCTTTTCCGGAGCACGCCGTTCGGGACCGAAGGCATCGGCCACGGCACGCCATGCGGCCCGACGGCGAAACCATTCAGGCGTCAAATGCGCCGCCGGAATCGGTTGGTCGACGACGGCAAGAGGCGAATAGCCCAGCCGTCCGCCATCCGACCTGATCCATTCGGAAAAGCCGGTTTCAAGGGTTGAAGACTCCTGGTATGGCGGCGGGATCGCCTTTTTCAAAGCGATGAACCCGCCCCGATCCAGTATGGACGATCGGCGGAACGCGATATTCGCGCCACAGAGTCGTTCCTCCGGCCGCAGGAGGCGTGTTTCGTCACCAAGGCGGGTGATCGGGAGATCATTCAGCAGTTCGTCCGGCAGCCAATGGGGACGGGGCTCCTCCCAAAGGCCGCGGACGCGGCCTCCGATGGCTTCGATCCCGTTTCCGAACTGATCGAACGCCCGGCAGAGTTGGGCACGCCTGGCGAAATCGGCTATGGCATCCGCCGGCAGGAAAGCGACCAGCGGAGCCCGGGCGGCGGCCAGGGCCGCGTCGCGCGCCGCGCAGTCAGTGAGGTCATTCACTGATTCCAGAAAAACGATATCGGGCGGTGTGCGCCATGTCCCCTCGAGAGATGCCGGGGGGGCGGGGCAACGGCCCGCCACCAGGATTTCATAGTCACCGGAGGGAAGCGACTGTTCCCGCAACGCAGCCAGGGTTTCAACCCGGACATCCCTGTCCGGGGAGCTACAGACAACGGCGCTGATGCGGGGAACGGAAGCGGCATCCGTGTTTGTTGTTCGATTGAAAGCCACAACTATCTCCGGTATCGCCGATGAGTCCGCCGGATCTCAGACGGAGGACATGAACCGCAAATGGGTGAAGGCGATCCCCCGGACGCGGAGATCGCCCTCCTCCGGCGGAGGCACCGGCGCTTTCCGGCCGCGCCGGCCGCGTCCCTCGCCGGGAGGGGCGGGCCGGCCGTTTTGGGTGCCGTCGAGAAGCCAGGGAACATGGACGACGACTTCAGTGATTTGGGGCTGGTCAAGTGTCACGAAAGGAGCCGACCTTAAAAGGCGATCGTCAACCTCATCGAACTTTACCGATATCCCGTCCACAGAGAGTGTCAGCGCGCCTTTGTTGCGCGGATCTCCATAAGAAAGGACTGCGAACTCGAAGACGATCGGGATGGTGCGGTCGAGCCATATCCTGATGGGAAAATCATGCGCGGGGCCGGTCCAGCGAAAGGAAAGATCCCCCTCCCATTCGATTCCATGCAGACAATTGGCGGCATCAAACGCGTTCCGGGCGTCAATTTCGATCAGGCGGGCCGCTCTGCCGGAGTCGGTGTCAGTGTTCCTCAACACCACATCCTTTGCCCGCAAAGCCGCAAGCAACGCGTATTGCCGTTGTTTGAGCCGCTGTATCTCGAATGTCATTTCGGCGAGATGAGCGAGAAGGGTCGATTGGATTTCCGGACGGGCAATATCTGGGAGATCCAGACCGAGGCGTTCGCGAATTTCGGTATAGTTTCGGACGGTTTCTCCAGGCGTGAAAAAGCTCATTTCGCCCCCTGATCCAGGACCCGATATCAAGCGGGACCCGCCACATTGCCAGCGGCCAGTCATGGGGAGCAATCTCATAGCTGTTTGTTGGAGGCAATATCTCTTTCGGATCAGTGAATAATTGTGTCGACTCGACCTAAGTCTATATCTATAATGCTAAATATAATTTATTAAAAACAACGATATATGAGGAGAGTGTCAATTTGATGATTTTTTATATATTAGCGTTGCCGCGATCTGTATCGCCGGGCAGACTATGGTGCGCTTGTCATTAATTTTGTGATGTGGTGCCGAGCTGCGATCGGGATGATCTTTGCCGCCTGGTTATCCCGTTAGTGGTCAACATCCAACAGATGAGTCCCTGATTCAGGAGTGGGGCCCAGCGTCCCGCCCGCCGTTCGGCGGTTTCGCCCAACAGGAATTGGTCCGGGGCGGCCGGTTCGCCACGGCCGGGGGAGAGGGCGATGAGTGTGACCGCGGTTCCGGATTATATTCATCAGGTTCTGTCGGAGATGAATTCCGTACGGTTGAATGTGGAGCGGCTCTCGGCATATCCCTTGCCGGATTCTCTTCAGCCCATCGTTATCTGTGTCGTGAAAGATGAAATAGATCGCATTCCGGATTTTTTTCGCCATTACCGTTCCGCGGGCATTGAAAAATTTGTCTTTATTGATAACGGTTCGGAAGATGGGACGCTGGAATTTTTAATAAAACAACCTGATACGGATACGTATAAGACTTTGTCATCCTTCCATTGGATAAAAAAGCAGGGGTGGATAAATAATATAATAAGAAAATATGGGTATGACCGGTGGTATATTTATGTTGATGCTGATGAGCAAATCGTATTTCAGGATTTTGAGAAAAGAACTTTTCGGGACATTTCATGTGAAATGGAGCGTCGTGGAATATTTAGAGTTAGAGGATTTCTGCTTGATATGTATTCAGAGAATCCGATTCTTGAAACGCGATATAGTGGCGGTGGACGACTGGTCGATACATATCCTTGGTTTGATCGTATCGGTTATCGTGAGGAAAAGTACAAGGAAATCATTTCGGTTAAAGGTGGGTCGCGAACCAGAGTGTTTGGGGGCGAGAATTCCAAATTCCTTCCTGAATTAACGAAATACCCTCTATTTAGAATAAATCCTGGGGAATACATGGCAAATCCTCATCATATATGGCCTTATAATGGTAATTTTTTGTCGCCGCGCCATCTTGCTATAATGCATTTTAAATATCTTCCAAATATTACTGATAAGATAAGGAAGGCGATAAAATTCAAAAATTATTGGAATGGCAGTTCTGAGTATCATTGCTATGAGAAATCATTTAAATCTAGCCCGTTATTATCAATGTTTTCATCTTGTAGTGAGCGGTTGTGCCAGTGGAATGATCTTGTTTCGATGGGGTTGATTACCCCGATCGGCTGGCGCACCTCCGGGTCTGTCGCTTCC
>WASR01000031.1 GCA_009712615.1 Methanobacterium sp.
TTTGACCCAGATGTTTCCCCCATGTTGCTGAACAATTTTTTGTGCTATGGCAAGCCCAATACCTGTTCCTTCATACTCCTGTGCTGTGTGCAAACGCTGGAAAACAACAAATATTTTCTCAAGATACTCCTTTGAAATTCCTATACCATTATCCTTAACACAGAATAACCATTTAGAATCCTTCTTAAGGGAGGTAATATGAATTTCAGGCACAGCATCACTTTTATATTTAATAGAATTACCAATCAGATTCTGGAATAGTTGCACCATAAGATTTTCATCGGCCATTATTGTGGGAAGATGGTTGTAAACTATTCTGGCATTGTTTTTATCGATTGAGGTCTTCAAATTCAAACATGTCTTATCAATAACGGAGTTCATATCAACACGTTCTAAAACCCGGTTTTTCTTAGTCACCCTGGAATATATTAAGATATCGTTGATCATTGAGTCCAACCTTTTGGCTCCATTCACAGCAAAATCAATGAATTCATGGGCGTCACTGTCGAGTTCATTCTTGTATCTCCTCTCTAAAAGCTGTAAAAAACTCGTTATCATACGAAGTGGTTCTCTTAGATCATGGGAGGTTATGTATGCGAACTGTTCAAGCTCAGCATTGGAACGTTTAAGATCTATTAAACTGTTTCTCAATGCGTTTTCTGCTTTGTCATGAGCCTTTTGAAGTCTTAAAGCTGTTATTCCAAATGAAATATCATTGGCAAGTTCCTGGAGTAATTTTTTTTCCTCATCTGAAAATGGGTTGGTTTCAGGGGAGTAAATGGTGAGGGCACCAAAGACTTGCTTGTTGTTTATCAATGGAAAAACAATAGAAGATGCGTAACCACGTTTTAAAGCTTCTTCTCTCCATGGTTTAAATTTTGGATCCTCGAGCATGTTTTCACACATGCATATTTTACCTGTTCTTATGGCTGTTCCAGTGGGTCCATTTCCAAATTTGGAGTCGTCCCATGTTAGGTTAAGGGTTTTAAGATAGTCCTCCTCAAAACCAGAGTAGGCAACAGGAACAACTTTTTTAGTTTCTTCCTCTGTGTAACCTATCCACACCATGGAATGTCCGCATTCTTCAATGATGATCCTGCACACTTCATTTAAATAGAACTCCTCATCCACAGCATGCATCATGGCAAAACTACTTTTTCTAAGGGCCATCAGTGTTCTGTTTAATTGGTTTCGCTCTTTCAATGTATTTATGAGTATGTCTTCAGTTTCTTTTCTTTTGGTTGTGTCACGCACTACTGCAACGGCCCCAGTTATTCTACCTTTATCATCCTTGATTGGTGCAGAAGTAACATGCCGATTTAATTTTTCCCCAGTTTTTGGAATCACCACATTTTCTTCAAAATCTTTCAAAACCTCACCTTTCAGGGCCCTGTACAATGGTGAACCACTTGTCAAACGTACCGATCCATCTGCAGTGTATGTTTCAACAGAGGATATTAAGTTATTAAGGGTATCAGGACATTCTGTATCAAGTTTTGCTTGGAAATTCCTTGCTGAAGCATTTGCAAGTATTATGTTTCCTTGAGCATCACAAAACCACACTTCATCCACAATATTTTCAATGAGGGTTGATAATTCACCTTTCTTTCTCTGAACATCCTTCAATAATTTTTCCCTTTCCTTCATTATCTGGATACGTTCCGTCATATCGAAGTTAAATGTGATGATCTTGATATTACCTTCCACTTCAATGATTTCAGCATCTGTGATAACAATACGTTTATCTCCGGATTTCGTATATATTTTAATTTCCATCCTTCTTACAGATCCTTTATCCACCAGTTCATTTTTGAATATTTGACGATCTTCAGGTGATATGATCCCCAGTTCAACTGAGCTGTTACCAATGAGCTCTGATCGAGTGTACCCTGTGAGCTGTGTGTAGCTGAGGTTAACATCTGAGAATTTTCCGTCTAGATCACTTATTGCAACGGATGCTGAGTTTGCATGAAATGCCTTCGAGAATTTTTCTTGACTTTCCTTCAGGGCACGGTTCACAGTTAAAAGCTCATCTCTGTTTGCTTCCACTATCTGGTTGGTTACCTGGAGTTTTTCAGTGAGTGATATAAGTTCTTGGTTGGAAGCTTGCAGCTCTTTTGTGAGTTTTTCCCTGTTTTCTAGAAGTTTCTGTTTGTGTTCTTCCACTTTTTTACGTTCGCTGATGTCCAGGTGCAGCCATAACCTGCCGTAGGATTTCCCATCCATGTTTATTGGGATAATATCTCGGATACAGGTTTCCCCAGTTTTCATATTCACTTCTTCGTCTGTAACTGGTTTATTTATGCCTGTAATTTCTTTTATACGTTTAATTTCTACCTCTGGATCTCTGTATCTGTTTTTGATCTTGGTTATCATATCCTTATCAGAGATTCCAATGAGATCTTCTGGTTGTTCATTTAGATGGAAGTACTCACAAAAAGCAGAATTTAAATATTCTATGCGATTATCATTGGTCACAAGCAGTACTCCAGCCCGTAAATTTGATAAAATACTGTATAAACGTTTTAATGTTTGCTGAACTTTGCTTTCAACCAGTTTGTAATCTGTCATGTCATGATAAATAGCAACGTAGCCAGCTGGTGCTGTTGAATCTGTTGTTATGTCAGTGATATTTTGTTCAACTATCAAATTTTTTCCATTTTTATGTTTGACACCAATGATAGTGCTTGTATTCCCATTAAAACCGTGTTCTAGGAGAACTGTTTCATGATTTATGTTTGTTTTGAGCAGTTCGTATGGATTTCTTCCCAGAACTTCGTCTTGTGTGTAACCAAACATTTTTTTAGCACCCCAGTTGAGGTAAACAATCTTAAAATTCAGGTCTAGCCCGAAAACTGCATCATTTACTTTACTTAAAAGAAGTGATTGAAAATTGTTCTTATTTTCATCAGATTTACGTTTTGAAATGTCCCTAATTGTTATTAAGTTGTGCTTGATATTTTTTTCATCTTTAAAACTATTTGCAGATATTTCAGCAGGAAATTTGCTTCCATCCTTTTTAATGTGTATCAGTTCACCATTATATTTCCCTGTTTTTTCTCTTTCAACAAGCATTCTATTTAAATTTGGATCTGTGATGTCCACTAATCCGGATCTTCCAAGTTCACAGATTTCCTCTTGAGTGTAACCAAATAATTTCTCTGCGGCCGAATTTGCATATGAAATACTTCCATCGGACTGAGTAATGATTACAGCATCGGGACTAGATTCAAAAATAGTTCTATAATTTATGAGAAATTCATTGGAAACATCAGACATTATACTACTCGATTTTCTATCTTTATACATATATAATTAGATCGAACAAATATAAATAAGTTTAACAAATGATTTTGGAGTAAATGATGGTTTTAATCAACATAACTCGCTGATTTAAATAAAGGCTCTGCCATTGTGGAATAGCTGCCCTTTAATTTAATAAGGAGTCTTAGGATACTTGATTTATATTATTTTTCAATGTTCAATGAGAGATTTGATTGAAATTTTTCTTAGAGATTTGTGTTCTTTCATGGGTCATACATGATCAGGGGGTTTTATAAAAAAATTATTAGATTCCTAAAACCATAGTATAAACATTCATGTATTGGTGTAATGAATTACAGGATAAATTCGAATGTAGCTAAATATAAAAATTGGGAGTTGGAATTTATATGTCAAGAGTCATACACTTTGAAATACCTGCAGAAGATCCTGAGAGGGCTATAAATTTTTATGAAAGAGTTTTCAGCTGGGAAATTCAAAAATGGGAGCATGCAGATTATTGGCTTGTTTCCACAGGATCTGAAGAAGAAAATGGGATAAATGGGGCAATATATCCCTAAGAAACAGGAAGCCTGGTTAGGGACACCATCTATGTCGAGTCATACTATGATTTTTATAAAAAAATATAAGCCAATGGTGGGAAGATGTTGACCGATAAAATGCCCATACCTGGAATGGGATTTAATGGGTTGTTTCAGGATACTGAGGGTAACGTGTTTGGAATTATTGAGGTCACCATGGTTTATATTTCAAGATTGTTTAAGGCCAAACTTGAAAATGTTTGGGAAGCATGGACAGAGCCTGAACATGTTAAAGAATGGTTGGCCCCAAAAAATTATACTGCTCCTGTTGTGAAGATGGATCTTCAAGTGGGAGGTTCTTATTTGAATTCAATGAGATCTGATGATGGAAATGAAGTTTGGAGTACTGGGGTTTACAGGGAAGTTGTACCTCTGGAGAAACTAGTGTCAACAGATAGTTTTGCAGACAATGAGGGTAATGTGGTTCCTGCAAGTCATTATGGGATGACTGAGGATTGGCCAATGGAACTCACCATCACAGTCACTTTTAAAGAAGAAGATGGTGCCACAAGGGTAACAATTGAACATCAAGGTTTTCCAGACCATAATAACAGTTCCATGGCAGAAACTGGCTGGCAAGAATCTCTGGACAAACTCGAAGCCCACCTAAAAAATATTAACTAAATTTTTTGGGTTAAATAAAACTTGAAAATTTAGTTTCAACAAATTTTTTTTTAGATCCTATTTTCACTTTACCAGTTTCATTTAACTTAGATCTGGTTGTTCATTAAAGCTGGTTTAATTGGTATGGTGAAGTAGAATGTGCTGCCGTTTCCATGCTCAGCTTCTGCCCATATTGTTCCT
>WASR01000026.1 GCA_009712615.1 Methanobacterium sp.
CCCGGGGATAATATCCAATCTGCAGTTAACAAGGCAACAGATGGAGACACAATAATTGTATATGCCTATAAAAATTCTTCTTACACCTATAAACAAAGTGTTGTTATTAATAAAAAACTTTTTATCATATCCCATGGTTCTGTGACCATCCAGGCAAAGAATACTAACTCTGCTGTTTTTACTGTTGATTCTAAAGGTTCTGGTTCTTCAATTAAAAATTTCCGGCTGAGTAAATCCAATTACTGTGTCATTATAAACAATGCTAATAACTGTTTAATAAGTGGAAATTCCATTACAGAAGCTTCACTTGTTGGAATACAATTTTATGGGAACATATACAACAGCACAGTGGCCAACAACAAAATATACGGTTTAAGCTATAAAGTTGGAAATGGAGTGAGTTTTGAATATGGGCAGGCCAGCTACAACAACATTTCATGCAACACCATAGGGAACTTTTTAAATGGAGTGCTTTTTAACAACGTAAGCTCTTCAAATCTCGTCTACAAAAACAGGATCAAATGTACAGGCCACAATGGAGCGGGAATATACGCAACTGATGCAAGCAGGGATATGCAAATTATTTCCAACTGTGTAACTGGAGCAGAGGATGGTATTGCTATTCAGCAGAAGGGAAAAAATGCTGCCAAAAATTACCTAATTAAGTCAAACGCCGTGAACTACAACAAGAATGGGTTCTGGATAAGATTGTTCAACAGCATCATCGATTCAAACATTGCACAGCATAATCAAGTCAGTGGTCTGGATATCACTGGAAAATATAATCAGATACTAAGAAATTCAGCCACCTACAATACAATTTGTGGAATTACACTCAGCAGATACTCTTCAAACGACCATAACTATGTCTACAAAAACTATCTGGCTAATAATGCCGCGGGAATCAACTCTGCCAGCCATTACACAAAATTAGTATCCAACAAAGTAATGTGGAACACAAAAAATGGAATCATATCCAACATGAATTATGCAAACATTACTTCAAATCAAATTGAAAACAACAAGGGAAGTGGAATACTCGCCTATGGAAAATACTGTACCATTTACAACAATTACATCCAAAACAACCTCGTTGGAATTTTGATTTACAAGTACTGTGGAGCTGACCACAACAGCATTGACCACAACACCATCCTTAAAAATGGAAATGGAATAAACAGTGCCAGCACGTTTTCAACCTTCATTTTTAACAACATTTACAACAACAAACAGACCGGACTCACCATAACAGGATCCCAGTCATACATCTACAAAAATCTTTTAAACGGTAATGGAGCAGCAGGTTTAACAATAACTGGTAAATATAATGTTGTCACTCAAAATAGCATATGTTACAACTTGTATGGTGCATCGTTCAACAACGGTAATGCAGCCGTAGTAAACTACAACAGGATCATTAAAAACAGATATCAGATGTATATATGCAGGACAGCCACTCCTTTAAATGCACTCAACAACTGGTGGGGTTCAAATAAAGCTCCTTCATCAATACTCGGAAATATCAACGTGAAAAAATGGATTGTTTTACGTTTAACATCGATTAAAAAGGTTGATGATGATTGCTACAATGTAACTGCGGATCTGAGCCGGAACTCCGCGGGTGAAATCCTTCAAGCTGGACATATCAAGGATGGTACAGTCATTAACTTCAGTACAAGTCAAGGACATATTGGAACATCTGTTAAAACTGTTGGCGGCATTGCTGTCACCAAATTAAACCTAGAAAAAGGTGTTGGTACAAGCAGCCTCAAAATAACTGCGAGTTTGGATAACCAAACAGTTACCAAACTAATCTCCTGTTAAATTACTTAAAAATATAAAATTAGGTTTTTTATGTTTTGTGGGCCCGTTTTTTAGGAATCGTCCATTTTGTTGAGTATTGCCCTAATATTTTTTATTGATTCGTAGAAGGTTTCTAGATCTTCGTCTGAAAGTGAGGATAATCTGTTCTTTATATCCTGGCTTGAATGTACATGCCACTCTTTAATTATGTTGTTACCCTTTTTTGTTATGGCTATGTTTATGACCCTTCTATCGTTCTTGTCAGGCATTCTCTCTGCAAGTCCATTTTCAACCAGTCTATCAATCAGTGATGTCATGTTTGATTTGGATATGCAAACTCTCCTTCCAATTTCTGACATTGGTAATGGACCCCTGCTCTTTAAGACTTTGAGTACATGGAAGTAAGAATGTGGCAGGCTCTTTTGTTTTAACCTTTTCTTGTGTCTAAAAAGTTTGTTTTTAAAGAGTGGAAAGAGCAGGTACATTTCCTCTGCAGTCTGGTTTAATCGTTCCTCATCCATCACTTTCACCATTAAAGGATCCATTTTTACAACAGGGTTTCATTAAAACACCCCTCATGAAGGGAGTTTCCCATGATCGTATAATATGGTTTTATCAGATAAGGTTTAAATACATATCTCTAAGCCCCAAAATGTTAGTTTATCATATATTATGGATTTTTTTAGCTGATAAAGACTACAATAAATTATGCTGTGAATATTTAATCACCAATTCAAATCATGCTTAAATATTTCATGCCGATAAATAATGAAAGGCCTCGAAAACTATTATCCCAATTCTGTTGTAAATGTTGGAAACTTGATATAAAAACCCCAAGACATTCACATGGGAAAAAATCAATGCTTGAGTCTGTTCTGCTATTACTTCCCATCCCATCAATCAATATATGAATTGTAAAAAGAATCTGTTTAGATGTAAATTTTTTGTTTATAAAGAGTGGGAACTGTGCCAGTTCCCATAATATAGGAGGTAATAGTTCTGGACTTAATTATTCCTTGAGCATCTCTCTGATCATCTTGAGCATTTCAAGTTTCTGTTCAGACATTGAAGCTTTCATATCCAACTTAGCATTTATGATCTTCTTTTTTTCCTTCATAATTTCTGCTTTCTGCTCTTCCATGGAAATTTTCATGTCCATCTTCTTTTGTAGCAGTTTCTTCTTATCTGCATCAGATAGCTGTTCCATGACCTTCTTCATGAAGATCATTTTAGCTTCTTTGCCCTGCATTCTGCTTTGCATAGAATGATGTTTCATATAATGATGCATTTTTAATCTGCTTTCTCTACCCATATGTCCGTACTGTTTTTCATCACACATAGTATCACCAATTATCCATTTTTTTGGGTTGATCCATTAACTGATTTAACTTGGACCCAACCCATAGTTATACTATAGAACTATTCTACTAATAAACATTCCTATTCATAACTGTTCTACACCGTACTAATATTAAACAGAACTAAAAATAGTATTATCATGAATTTAAAGAATGCCCAATAACAAGAAAAAACATACAAATCCGGCACATCTAGTTTGAATCTAAAAAACAGCCTTAATAGGACAACATATTCCTTCCAATTTAGTAACAAATTTAACCAAAACCCTTAATAGTGGTGTTATTCAAATTTAGTTGAAAAATAGTAAATTAATGTTTAAGAAATTTAGTTGTTAACATCATGAAAGTTGGGGCTTGATTTGGGCCTAATTATTTATTTCATGATATTAAGATCAGTTTAAAATATGATGACGGTATGAACCAAAAAAATAGTTAAAATAACAGGTTTTCGTTATATTAATTCTAAAAAAAAGTGTTTGAAGGTGAAATAAGTGGATATTATACAGGCAATTATTTTAGGCATTGTTCAGGGTTTGGCTGAATTTTTACCGGTGGCCAGTGCTGGACAAGTTATTTTAGTAACACATATATTGGGAGTCACATTCCCATCCCAGTCTGATGCTCTTGCATTTAACACATTACTGCATCTTGGAACACTCACTGCCATAGTTGGTTTTTTCTACAGGGATCTGATAAAAATTATCAGGGCATTCATCGCCAGTTTATTGGATATATTCCAGAAGAAATTCAAAGAAGGGCTTAAAGAAGATGTTTATAAAAGGCTTGCTTGGCTCATGATCATGAGCACCATCCCAGCAGCCATAGTTGGTGGACTCTTCAATAAACAGTTTGAGATCCTTTTTAGCAGCGTTGTAGCAGTTGGAATCTTCCTCATAATCAACGGTTTTATACTTTACAGCACCCAATATGCTAAAAATGGTAAAGATAAAGTTAAACAGCTTTCATTTAGAAATGCATTCCTCATCGGTGTTTTAGAATCCCTTGCCCTGTTTCCGGGAATTTCAAGGTCAGGAACTTCCATCAGTGCGGGCCTGTTCTTGGGTCTTGAAAGGGAATGTGCTGCCAGGTACGCATTTTTAATTGCCCTGCCAGTTATAGCAGCAGCGGTCCTATTTGAAATCAAAAATATAGGTGCTCTGTCCCAGAACAGTCCAGTTGCCATGATTGCTGCCTACCTTGCAGTGGTGATATTTGGTTACCTCTCCATAGGCCTATTAATCAGACTCATAAAATCAACGAGCCTCAAGATATTTGCATATTACTGTTGGATCGTTGGTGCTTTGACTTTAATTTTGAGCTATACATATGGATTGATCTGACTAAGTCTTTAACCTATGAACAACATAGTAAATAAAAAAAATTTGTAGATTCAAAGAGAATCTTGTTTGAGGTTGATTTAGTCTTATTCCATTATTTTATTTATGAATTAAAGGTGAAATATTTGAAATT
>WASR01000166.1 GCA_009712615.1 Methanobacterium sp.
GTGCGAAACAAATTAATATCATTATCAGTTTAATAAAGTTTTTAATTTAAAATATCACATTTAGGTGAAAAAAATGTTGAATCCATCTGATTTTATAGAAGAATCTATTAAAGATATAAAAAAAACCATAGGTGATGGAAAGGCCATAATTGCCCTTTCAGGAGGAGTTGACAGTTCTGTAGCATCTGTATTAACTTCCACCGCAATTGGTGAAAATCTTGTTGCTGTATTTGTTGATCACGGACTCTTAAGAGAAGGAGAATCTGACTACGTTAACAACACGTTTAAAGACAGATTAAATTTAAAGACTGTTGATGCATCTGAAGAATTTTTGAACCGTTTAGATGGTGTATACGATCCTGAAGAAAAACGAAAGATAATCGGAGAAGTATTTATAAGAGTTTTCGAAAGGGTTGCAGAAGAGGAAGGTGCAGAATTTTTGGTTCAAGGAACAATTGCACCAGATTGGATAGAAAGTGAAGGCCAAATTAAATCTCATCACAACATAGCACTGCCGCATGGTCTGGTGTTAAATATTGTGGAACCTATAAGAGAACTTTACAAAGATGAAGTTCGTGTTGTTGGAACTGAATTGGGTCTGCCTGATGAAATGGTGAACAGACAACCCTACCCTGGCCCTGGACTGGCAGTTAGAGTAGTGGGAGAACTGACAAAGGAAAAAATTGAAATTTGTAGGAAAGCAAATGCAATAGTGGAAGAAGAAGTCAAAAAGGAAGGTTTAGATGCTAGTTTATGGCAGTACTTTGCAGTTCTAACCGATACTAAGGTCACTGGAGTGAAAGGAGATATAAGGGACTATGGTTACCTTGTTGTACTCAGAATGGTGGAATCAATTGACGCAATGACTGCGAGTGTTCCAGAACTACCTTGGAACATGGTGAAAACCATTTCACAGAGAATAACAGCTGAAGTATCCGAAGTTACACATGTTTCTCTCTCAGTGAGTGACAAACCACCTAGCACAATTGAATTTGCATAAATTTAATTATTTTTTTCATATTTTTTTTTAAAATAAATCAAAACATCTTAGATGTGTGTGGAATAACCTTTATAGTCGTGATTCGATTTTTTTTACTAAAAATTGAAATAATCAACAGTTAAAACATGATTCTTTGCATTTATTCCAAGGCATATAGAAAATAATATCTATGATCATCATAATTTCTTATATATCCATATGAATGGGTAGTGAATTATTTAATTCTGTAGCTACATAATAATGGGTATGACATCCAATTCAAACAATGAAAACTTAGTTCCTATTTATTCTGTTAAATCTGGAAATGTTGAAATGGTTGAGAAGGTTGTTAAAACAGACAAGGAATGGCAAGAAATTTTGAGTTCAGATTCCTACAACGTTGCAAGAAAACAAGGTACAGAACTGGCTTTCACAGGAAAATATCATGATTGTCATGAAGATGGAATCTATGAATGTGTCTGTTGCGGAACTGATCTCTTTGATTCTAAAACCAAATTTGATTCTGGAACAGGATGGCCAAGTTTCTGGGAACCTGTTGCGAGTCAAAATGTTAAGGAACATGAAGATAGGAGCTTTGGAATGATCAGGGTAGAAGTGCTCTGTGCTAGATGTGATGCACATCTGGGCCATGTTTTCAATGATGGTCCAAAACCAACAGGTCTGAGGTACTGTATGAATTCAGCTTCTTTAAAATTATCTAAAAGATGATATGAACCCCATGTACACCAGTATATTCTTTATGAAATAATTTTTTTTTATTAATCAGATGCTCTCGTATACCTTATTAAGTTGAAGGTTGAATAGTTTTTTAGATAGAACATGATAAAAGGAAAAACAGCATACCTCAAGAGATTAACCTCCAAAATGCGGATACAATCCGTTGATGTGGGTAAAGAAATTGATGGGAGTACTCCTCCATCTGTTTTTATAGGGAGCTGGAATTATCCCAAGGTCTATGCAGGTCCAATGATAGCTCCGGTTTCCGGAGATACAACCATTATGGACATGCCAGAATCATGGATTCCCGAATCTAAAAGTCAGGAAGACATTATAGGTTATAGAATGAGCCTTGTTCGTGGAAAACAACTTGTGGGTATAAAGGATCTTGAAAGTGGATTTGTAGAAAAGCTCCAAGAGATTTCACTTGCAGAAAATTCCATTGAAAGTGAAGCTGAATTTATTAAAAAGCCCAGAGGATCATCATTCAGTGATGAACACGCACCCCACGGACCCAGTGCCATAATACAAAAATTTGATATCGATAATGTTAGATGGGAGCACAGTCTTGAAAAGGCTTTTTATGACACTGACCTCAAAGCTGCAGATGCAGTTGTGGACCTAAATAAAAGAGGAATACCATTCTCAAACATTCAGAAAGCATTTTCAGTAGGTGCCATGGGTGTTGGTAAAAATAGGAAACTGGTGCCAACAAGATGGTCCATCACTGCTTGTGACAGTACAATAGCAGATCGGCTTCTTAGAACCGTTCGTTTTAATGATATAATAGATACAACCAGAGTGTATGAATTTTCAAGCCTCAATAATTATTACGCCATAATGCTTATCCCAACAGAATGGCAGTATGAATGGATGGAAGCGTTTCTTCAGGTTTTGGGGCGTGAAGAACTGATATTTTCTGACTATGAAACAAACAGTGGTAAAAAAGAATATTCCCGAGTTGGTGGTTGTTACTACACCTGTAAGATGGCTGTTCTGGAAGCTCTGGAACGTGAATCTAAACAGGCAGGAGTAATAGTTTTAAGAGAAGCTTATAACGGTTATGTGCCTCTTGGAGTTTTTAATGTACGCGAAAATATTAGAAATGCCATGGAACAAACCCCTATAGAATTTGAAGACATGAAAACTGCTCTTTCATATATTTCTACCAAATTAAAATTACCTCTTGAAAAATTTGTAAAACAAAGCGATCTTATGAAGGAACTTCTAAATTCTAGACAAACAACTCTGGACAAGTTTCTTTAAATAAATGGAGATAGGAAATTATGGAACTTTTTTACAGGAGACCATCTTCTGAAACAAGGAAGGATATGTGCACAGCTGCAAAAAACTTGAAGCACAGATCAGGTAAGGATGATGAAATTTCACTTGCTGAAGGTGCCATTGGAAAATTAACACAACATGATACTGTACATATTTTAAACTGTGGGAACTCCGCAATCATGGCTGTGATGAGCTGCTTTAAAAATAGGGTGATGATACCTGATCAGGGAGGTTGGTACGGCTTCAGGAAAATGGCTGAATTTTTTGGCAGAGAAGTTGTCAAGGTTCCAACAAACTTGGGTTTGATAAACCTGGAAAAGCTAGATGAAGCTATTAAACAAACAAATCCTGAAGCTTTGTTTTTAACGAGTTTTGCAGGTTACACTGCCGAACAACCTTTAAAGGAAATATATGAAATCTGTGAAGAAAACAGTACCATGTTGATTGAAGATGCCTCAGGAGGAATTGGTGATCCCAAGGGAAAACTTGGAAACGGAAACCACGCCCATGTGATTGTGGGATCCACTGGAAGTCCCAAAACAGTCAATGTTGGTAATGGAGGTTTTTTATCCACAAACCAATCTGAAATATCCGATACTGCTAACTATCTCATTAAAATTCTTAAGGCAGATCCAGTGACATGTGCAGGAATAGCTTCAGAAGCAAAAAATGCAGGGAAAATATTCAAAAAGACTACAGCTGCAACTAAGAAATTAAAAGAAAATGTATCAAATTTCAGGGAAGTGGTTCATCCATCATCAAGGGGTCTGAATATCATCCTACCAGATAAAAACCAAAAAGTTCTGGGGAGTAAAATTAGACAGAAGTTAAATGTTCATGGAGGAAGCATTGTAGGCCTCTGTCCTAACTACAACAGAATCAAAACACGGGCTGTATGTATTGAACTGAAAAATTTGGATGTTAAATGTTTAAATCCCACAAATTTAAATGAACTATCGAATACAATCAGATTGGCAGATGAATATTGATATAAATAAAATAGTATACAGATTTTTTTTTAGGTATCGATTATGAGTAATGCTGTTTTTTCCATTAAAATCTTTGATATGTCAAGGTTAGTTTCTAATTGAATATCAGAAATGTTGTAAATAGATTTCAACTTCTCTGTGTCTGGTTCAAGAACACCGTCATCTCTCAATCCCAGAATATTAACTAGATTTTCCATGATATCAGATTTACAGTCAACAGCAACTGCACATATGTTAATCTTACCGTTGCTGATGCCCAACAGCTTGCTGGCCTGGGAAATTTGTCTTTGTCCGGAGGTTCTCACACAGATCTCAAGGCCAACGTCAGATGCAATGTTTTCATTTCTTGAAAATGATTTGATTGCATGAATGGTGGAATTGAGCACATGTTGAACTCCTGCAACTGCATCTGCATCCATTAACTGGATTACACAGTCCGAATATTGTAATTTCAATTCTTCCATAACTTCTTTGAAGTCTGTTAAGTCGGATTTAAATCCTGCTATTTGAATTCTTTTTAAATCAATTTCTTCGCTGGTTTTATTCTTTGGATTCATTGTCAGCATTCCTCCAGCTCAGTATATAAAATATTGAGTCCTTGAGATGTTCTGCTCTAAAGGAGATGTACACTCC
>WASR01000028.1 GCA_009712615.1 Methanobacterium sp.
GCCCCGGGAATAGGGGCGGTGGGGGGAGTGAGGCCGCATCGGGGGGATCCGCCCCCGTTTGAGGTGGCGACGTTCTCCTGGTCACGCGGATCGACCGGTTGGCTCGTTCAATTAGCGATCTCCAGGACATCGTGCGCTGCTTGAAAGCCAAAGGGGCTAATCTGAAAGCGATCGAGCCGCCTTTTGACACTGGTTCGATTTACGGCGAGTTGACGATGAATCTGCTCGGCGTATTTGCTCAGTTCGAGACTCAGCTTCGACGTGAGCGGCAGATGGAAGGCATCGCGAAGGCAAAAGTTGAGGGTGTCTAAAAAGGTCGCAAGCCCAGCACTAATCGGCACGAATTACGACGATTGCTGGCGCCGGTCGCGGACGGCGGTGAAGGTCTTGGGCCAACTGATGTGGCTCGGCGGCTGGGCATTTCGCGAGGCAGCGTCTATCGAGTGGCAAAAGAGCTGTCATCTGAATAGGAGGATCTGGCAATTATCCGTAGGCGGCACCGGGCAAGGCCTCCGCATCTGCGGGGAAGGCTGCCCGATCGCACATCGGGTTGAATTGGCAAGAGGCGCAATGGCGGCCCGGCCTGGCATGATGTTGCTGGTCACTCGTGCATTGGCCGATCCAGCGGATCAGCGCCATTGAAATCCGCTGTGTGTCCTCAGCACCCAAGACGATTGATTCCTGCTCGGCTGTCGGGATCAGGTGCCGATGGGCGCGCACGGTCGGCAGCTGATAGTCAAGCAGCGTCGCCACGCCATAGGCGGCGAGTTGGAGCATGTCCGGCACCCGGGGCCGAGAGGTCCTTTTCCTCGCCGATGATTTGTAGTCGATCACCTCGACCGTACCCGAGGGCGCAAGCGCAATACGGTCGATGATTCCGGTGAATGTCAGATCGGGCGCAAGTTGCAGAGTGAAGGCCTTTTCGAGATCCTGCGTGACGGCGGTTTCATGCCGGTAGACGGTAGCGTAGTGAAAATGAAGCAGGGCGGTAGCTTGATTGGTGATTCTCAGCTTCGACTCTTCGGAGACGCCCGAGCCAAGAGTGGCCGTTATGCGATCTGACAGAAAAGCCTGAACCTCAGTCTCCGCGACCTTTCCCTCTGAGCGTGCGCCATAAAGAAACCGCAGGCTTTCGTGGAGCAGCGTGCCAATGACCATAGCCGTTGTCTGAATGAGTTCCGGACGACGTTCGACGTATTTGAATCGGTATGCCCGCGGGCAGACCTCATGCGTCGCCAATTGGGAAAAGCTGAACCGTCCCCGCTGAGCTCCATGGGCGGTCGGCGGTTCCTGGCGGGCCGCCCGATCGAAAGCGGCGGCGATGTCCGTCCCGGCCTGATCGGGAGAGCACGAGTTGGTATCAACGACGAAGTCGGCCGGAACTTGCCGCAGCCGCATCGCTGTCCAACGCAGATGGCTTGCCCAGGAACCCCCGCCGCGCGGCGGCGCCCAGTCAGCACGGATGTCAACACGACGCTTCGCCGTTTCGATCGGGCAGTCGAGCAGGACCACGAAAGCTCGCTTTCCCGCAGTGGCCAGGCGGCTGAGCAGGTCTTCGAAATCGTCGGCCGCCCCGCTGCATTCCACGATCAGCTGCTGGAAGGAAGCCTGCTCAACCAGCATTCGGGCCAGATGCTCGGCATTGACCGCGGCGCCCTGCTGCCGCAGGCCGTCGACCGAGAGGAAGCGGGCATGCAAGGCGACAGCCAAGCGTTGCCCGATGGTTGTCTTGCCGGTGCCGATCTGTCCGATCAGAAACAGGATCACAGTGAACCCCGGCCTTTGCGTGTCGTGTCGCGTTCGCTGCGGGGAGACGATCCGCTGCTCTTGATGATCAGCTGGCTAACCGTCTGCCCGAACAGCTTGTCGGAGAAGCCCGCGACAAATCCCAGGACCAGCGCAAACATGACTGACGTTTCCGAGGATGGCGTCATGATTGGAATGAACTTCGACGAGGCGGCGGCCAGTACGACCAGCGCATAAACCGCTCCAAGCGCGGTTCTCAACAGCAATTGCATCATCAGTGTATAGAGGTATTCCTCGCGGCGTGCGGTCTCATTGGAGATAGCCGTCGTTGCCGTGGTGGTCGCGCCGAGCGCTCCGGCCAAGGTGCCGGGGATAAGCCAATGGCTGAGCAGAACGGGGCCCGGCGGCCAACCGTCGTTCGAGGCGATGACTTCGATTATGGCGATCAGGAGGACGATCAGTAGGCAGCCGACGGCGGTCAGAGAGCGAACGACACGGGATTTCTCGACGGAGGTCCGGTTGAAGGCCTCGGCGGCCTCGTTGAGCTCGTAGGTCAGATGGCGAAGCCGCTGCCTGAGCGCCCGCTCATCGCTAATCTGGCTTTCACCGGGCATCAGACGCTTCAGGTCGGCCTCCCAGGCGGTCCGCATGTCCGGATCGCAGCGATAGAGCCGCGATTTAAATCTGAGAAGCGTCGGGTAGAGCAGCTCTGTTGGTTTGAACAGGCAAAGCTCGGCTTCCACTTTTTGCAGCGTCAATAAGTCGGCCGGAGTTGGGCGCACGCTCGTCAAACCATCGAGATACTGCTCCAGCAGGTCGAGGGCGGAATCGAGGCTGATCAGCCGGGCTTGGCTGATTTCACTCTTGAGGCGTTCGCGCCGCACCAGGAATTCCCGATCCGGGCTCTCATTGCGCTGGAACCATGTCATTCTAACGGTCCTTTGGTCAAACCGAACGCGGTGGCGGCGCGTTGGTCGAGACCGCCCCAATTCTTCAGGCTCCAGGCTGTGTCGGAGGCAAGCCTGACGGACGTCTGACTCGGGATGCTCCGTTCGGCGATTAAAGCAAGGGAGCGCACTATGGGGCTCGGGTCGGCGGCGATCATTCCCCGCAGCACGGGGTGCAGCGAAGGTTGAAGCCATAGGAATTCCAGGCCGACCCGCCGCGCCACGGCGGATGGTAGATCGCCGAGCGCCTGCAGCAGGGCGTCAGCGTTCTCTGCTGCCCCGGCCTTCAGCAGATTGGCATACGCGAGGATGCGGCAAAAGGGATGCAGGCCATCAGCCGGCGTCCGGATAAGCTCGTCGAGCAGCCGGCAAAGCTCGGGTGGCAGCTTGGTCGGGGAGGTCAGCAGCATTCGCAGAATGCCCAGGCTTCGGGGGTCGGGTGCATCCGGCGAGAGGAGGACGGACAGGTGGTCGACCGGACAGTGTTGCCAGCCGAAGGAACCCACATAGCTGAAGATCGGTAACTGGGCCATGGGCAGGCGATCGAGGTCGGCCAGCGCGCGGTCGAGCAGTAGCGGGCTTTTCAGTCGGCGGGCCAGGGCATAGAGGCGCTTCCACAGCCGCGCCGCCTCGCCGAGGGTTTCGGGCGCTTGCTGGATCAGCGCTTCCAGACTTGCGACCTGTCGCGCTGACATCGCGCCCTTCGACGAGGCTAGGAACAGATCCGACACGATGGAATGTTCACGAGCTAAAGTCATCGTTTCGAACTGCTCGATCGAGCCGATCACGCGGGTTTTGGACTGGTTCAGCTGAAAGCCGTGGTCGTTCAAAACTGTCTCCAGTACTCCGATTGCGTGGTCGATCGTTCTCGGGCTGGTCGCGATGTACCAATCATCAACCCAGCGTGCATGGGCCAGGACCGACCGGCAACCACGGAGCGCGGTATCGACCGGGCTGAGTACGAGATCCCCGAGAAGCCAAAAGAAATCGTCCGGCGCTACCGGAATGCCCGACCGCGTGGATCCGTTCGGGCAGGGCACGGCGTTGATTTGGTCAATGAGGCCGATTGCCTTGTGCGACAGGCTCTTTTCCAGGAACGGGCGTTCGAGGACTTGGCGTATTTGATCTCGCGTGACGGAACGGAAGAAATCGCGAATGTCGGCGACTACGACGGCGTACCCGGCATCCAGCGCGCCAACGACCCACTGAGGCACCTCGCTGACCCACACGTCGTAGGGATTTTCCCCCCTCCGATGCAGTCGGAACAGGGGGGCGGAGAGCGAATTGTCGAGGCCGAGGTCATGCTCACACAGCCGATTGGCCACCGCCTGCAGATAGGTAGAGGTCAGGACGTCTGGCAGCACCTCCACCCGGACGCCCCCGCTCTGTTTCGGACGCCGCAGAAACTCGGCTTCTACCACGTGGGGCTCGTCACCGAGATGCAGCAAGTCCGCAGCCCGAATCTCAGGGTAGCCGAGCGGATCCGTAATCAGCCAGCGCCGCCGCGTGTCGCAGGCAAAGGCTCGCGCTCTCTGCAACTCGATCAGCGTTAGGCTCGACATGGTTCCCAAGAAACCGCCTCATGGCTGGTGAAGGTGAATAGCCGCATCATAACGCCTGCCGAGGGGTAGGTCTTGGTCGCCGTGACGGACGGCGGTGCAAAGGAACGGTAATACGGAGGTTGACACGCGTCCCGGTGCGACCGCGACGGATGGGTCGCGTTGCGCTGGTGCTGGGAAAAAAGGGGTCGGAGTGCTTTTGCGTGCCTCGCATGCCCCCACCGTGCCACCATCCTAAGTCTTTTCTGAAAAGCCCGGGGAGAGGTGGCCAATCTCTGTCGGTGACCAAGCCGGCCAAGACGCTGCTTGGCTCCCGGCCGGCCATGCGGCTTTAGTCGTCGGCAGGGTT
>WASR01000146.1 GCA_009712615.1 Methanobacterium sp.
GTAGTAAAGCCTTCCTATTTGAATGGTGATCGTATGTAATGAAATACTCTCGGCCTCTACTTAGTTAATACTGGTATTTAATATCTTGATACAAATAAATTAAAAAAAATTGGGAGGGAAAAAATGGGTAGGATAAATTATAGATCGTTAAATGTACTGATACTATTTATTGGAATAGCTATTATCTGTTCTTTTGGACTTAACACAGTCTCAGCTGTGGATACGTCAACAGTTTATGTTAACACCCATGGTAATGATAACTACGATGGATTATCTGCTGTGTACAACAGTACCAGTGGAAGTGGACCTAAAGCAACCATAAAAAATGCAACCAAGACCGTTCTAACCAATGGAACCATATACATATCCAAGGGCATCTACAACGAAAATGGGATAACCATCAACAACAACATGAAACTCATTGGTGAAAGTCAAAAGAACACCATAATCAATGGATCCATGTCAGGATCAATATTCTCAATAACTGATGCAAATGTTTCGCTCTTAAACCTAACACTCACAAACAGCAGTGGCAGTATTGGTGCCATTGTAATTACTGGAAATTTGACTGTGGATAACTGCACATTTACAAAGAATAACGGAACCTATGGTGGGGCGATTTGCAGCCAAGGAACAGTGACAATTAACAACAGCATATTAACCGATAACAGCGGAACCTACGGAGGGGTCATTTACAACCATCTAGGGACTATAACACTAAATAATAGCATATTAACCGATAACAGCGGAACCTACGGTGGTGCTATTTACAACGAAAATGGTAACCTAACAGTAACCAACAGCACACTACAAAACAATATCGCAACGAGCGCAGGTGGAGCCATCTACAATTATATTGGGATTTTAACCTTAACTAACAGCACACTCACAAATAACACCTCATATCTGGGAGGAGCTATTAGCAGTTACATGGGAACTATTACAGTAACCAACTGCACACTACAAAACAACACCGCAACGAATGCGGGTGGAGCCATCTTTGATAGTGGTGCACAGTTAACCATAACCAACAGCACACTTACAAATAACACTGCAGCATATGCTGGAGCCATCTACCAAGAAAATGGGACATTATCTATTAATTTCAACAGGATTGTAGGGAATTCTGCATCTGATAACTGTATAATTTACTGTTACGGCGGAACTGCTGATGCAAATAACAACTGGTGGGGTTCAAATAAGGATCCCTCAGCCAACTTGATCGGAGTAACAGTCACATCATGGCTGGTTTTAACTATTAACACCAATCCCCATACTATTTCAAATAAGAATAATTCAACGGTAACTGTTGACATGACACACGACCAAAATGGCAACTACCATGACCCTAATTTGGGCTGTGTACCCGATGATATACCTGTAAATTTCACATCAACCAATGGAAATATAAATTCAACATCAACCAGTCTAATAAACGGCCAAGCAACGGTAATTTTCACAGCAAACACTATAGGTATAGGGAATATAACAGCAAATGTTGATGATCAAACTGTTGATACCCCAATCAAAATATTAAACGGACACATATATGTTTCTCCAACAGGCAGTGATATTACTGGTGATGGAAGTCAATCCAATCCATTTAAAACTATTAAAACTGGTGTGGATCATCTCGATGATTATGGAATATTGTACATTGCAGATGGTAACTACTATGAAAATGGATTGTCCCTCAATAAAAACGTGAAAATATTGGAGAAAGCCAAAAAAATACCATAATTTATGGATCTGACAGTGGTGGTTGCATATTCACCATATCAAACGGTGCAATTGTAACTTTAACCAGTTTAACACTCACCAACAACAGTGCATATTATGGGGGAGCCATCTACAACGAAGGTACTTTGACAGTAAACAACTGTTCATTCATAAACAACAGTGCATATTATGGGGGAGCTATTGACAACAGTCACGGAACCTTGACAGTTACAAACTGCACTTTCACAAAAAATAAAGGAACATCGGGCGGAGCTCTTTGCAACATGTACGGGTCAATGGTAGTTGATAACTGTACATTTACAAACAACAACGGAGTATCAGGTGGGGCCATCTACAACCTGGGTGATTTAAGTGTAAAACACAGCACACTCCTGAAGAACACAGCAACAAATGGTGGTGCAATCTACAACTTAGGAAATTTATATGCTCAGTTTAACAGAATATCTGGAAACAGCGCAGTGAAATATGGCAGTGCAATTTACAACGATAATGGAAATGTAGATGCCAACAACAACTGGTGGGGTTCAAATAGAGGTCCATCATTAGCCTTACATGAAGCTACAGTCGACACATGGCTGGTTTTATCTATTAATACAAACCCTAAGGCTGTTTTAAATAGAAATAATTCGGTGGTAACTGTTGACGTGACCCATGACCAGAATGGTAACTACCTCGATCCAACGTTGGATTGTTTACCTGACGGTATACCAGTAGACTTAACAGCAATTGGTGGAATTTTAAATTCATCTTCCGCGAATTTAATAAATGGACTGGCAACGGTAATTTTCACAGCAAACACTGAAGGAACAGGATATATATCTGTAACTCTGGATAATCAGAATGTTAACACACAAGTTTTAATCTATCCACATCTAGCTGTGAATTCTACAGACCCAAAAACTGATACGAGCACCAAGAATTCATTGAAAAGTGTAACGATCAATTTTAACATGCCAATATTTGCTGGATCAGCATACAGCAACATTAAAATTACAGGCTCTTCAGGAAATATTCCAATAACAATTACAATCAATGGAAGCAGATTAATACTAACTCCAACAACCAACTACCCAGATGGTACATACACAGTTAACATACCAGTAAATGCTGTTATGGATCTCTTAAGTAACGGATTAGATACAAGTTTCAGTTCAAACTTTACTGTAGATACAGTATCACCCTCAGCGAGTGCAACACCCAAAGGAGGAATATACAACACCTCTAAAACTGTTGAATTGTCAACTGATAAACCTGGAACCATCTACTACACAACAGACGGCCAGAACCCAACAACAGACAGTGCAAAATATACTGCACCAATCACCATAAACACCAACACAACCTTAAAATTCTTTGCAATGGATCTTGCTGGAAACCTTTCACCAGTATATACAGAAAACTATGTAATTGATAACACAGCACCAATAGCTGAAGCAATACCAAATGGAGGTATTTATAACTCTGCAAAAATTGTTACAATAATAACAAGCAAACCTGGAACAGTTTACTACACAACAGATGGTCAAACCCCAACAACAGCTAGTCAAGAGTACTCAGGACCTATTACCATCAACACCAGTACTGTTTTGAAATTCTTTGTAGTGGATTTAGCAGGAAATGTGTCACCAATTTACACTGAAAACTATGTAATAGACACAACGGCACCAACAGCCAGTGCAACACCCAAGGGCAGACTGTACAAAAACAAACAAACAATTAAACTGTCGATGGATAAACCTGGAACCATCTACTACACAACAGACGGCCAGAACCCAACAACAGACAGTGCGAAATATACTGCACCAATCACCATAAACACCAGCACAACCTTAAAATTCTTTGCAGTAGACCTAGCGGGAAATCTATCTCCAGTATATACTGAAACCTATGTAATTGGCACCAATACACCGACAGTAAGGGCAACACCAAAGGGCGGATCCTACAACACCACAATAACAGTTAAATTATCAATGGATACAAATGGAACCATTTATTACACAATTGATGGAACCACACCAACCACATCCAGTAACAGGTACTCATCTCCCATAGTTGTTTCAAAGAGTGAAACATTAAAATTTATTGGAAAAGACACACTTGGAAACATATCACAAGTATACACCGAAAACTACGTGATTGACAAGACTTTACCAACAGCCACAGCCCTACCAAAGGGAGGAATCTACAACACATCTAAGACAGTTGCTTTGTACATGAGTAAATCAGGAACCATCTACTACACTTTAAACGGAACAACACCCACAAACAAGAGTAATGTATACACTAAGCCACTAATAATTTCAAAAACAACTGTACTCAAATATTTCATGATAGATCTGGCAGGCAACAAATCCCAGGTGTACAACCAGACATACACAATCGACAAGACAGCACCTAAACCAGTTAAAACCACACCGCCACAGAACTCTAAAAATGTGTCGCTCACAGCACCGATAACGGTTAAATTCAGTGAAAATATCTTTAAAGGAGTTAACTTCTCCAAGATATACATCAAAAACCTATCAACTGGAAAAATCGCAAAATCAACAGTATTGAGCATCAATGGAAACACAATTACAATAAGAATGACCTTGAGCAGACTAAGCCTCAACAACTACCAGATATACATACCTGCAAATGCTGTTAAAGACCAAGCTGGAAACAACAACACAAAATATACAGTAAATTTTAAAACAGGTAAATACTAAATTCATTTTTCATATTTTTTTTACATCTGTTAATAGCTGGATCGAAAATAAAAGAAAAAGCTTTAATTGAATATGAAATCTAACTACAAAACATAGTCTAATTTGTAATTGAACAAATTGCTAAACC
>WASR01000236.1 GCA_009712615.1 Methanobacterium sp.
GTATAATCTATTCTACAAGTAATCTTTGGAAGTTGCCATTTTAAGATGAACAGATTGGTAGTTGTTTTATTGAACCTTGATCCAATATTTGTATTTGTTTAATCTTGCTTATAATTTGATTATCGTTTCATATTTCTATTCAAAGCAGATCACTAATTACATATAATTAAACGCATATAATGAGACTGCATACTAAAAAAATGAGATGATAAAATGATAATCGAAATAATAATCGTACTCATATTAATTGTAATTGTTGTGGCAGTAATATGGCTCTACAACGGCTTAGTAAACCTCAGAAACAGGGTAAAAAATGCATGGTCACAGATTGATGTGCAGTTGAAGCGAAGAACAGATCTTATTCCTAACCTCGTTGAAACTGTTAAGGGATATGCATCCCATGAAAAGGGAGTGTTTGAAAACGTTACAAAGGCCAGATCCAGCCTCATGAATGCAAGTGGTGTTCAAGAAAGTGCAGAAGCTAACAACCAATTAACAGGTGCATTAAAAAGCTTGTTCGCTGTTGCAGAAAACTATCCAGATCTAAAGGCCAGTCAGAACTTCAGAGAACTACAGGCCCAGCTAACAGAAACTGAAGATAAGATTGCCTATTCAAGACAGTTCTACAACGACACAGTCCTCAGGTACAATAACAAAGTTCAGATGTTCCCAAGTAACATTTTAGCATCACTTTTCAAATTCAACGAAGCAGAATTTTTCGAAATAGCTGAAGGAGAAAGAGCTGTTCCAGAAGTTAAATTTTAGGTGATGGAATGGATAAAAAAATTTGTCTTTCTATACTTCTCTTTTTTTCACTGTCCATATTCGCAGGCAGTGGAGCAGCCTTCGCTGCTAGCGATAACAGCTACACCATTCCACTAATAAATCAGGATATTTACCTTCAAAATGATGGAACCATCCATGTTATTGAGAAGATCCACTACACATTCGATGGAACCTTCCATGGAATTAACAGGTACATACCTTTAAATGGTTCACAACAGCTTACAAATGTTAATGTAACAACAGATGGCGCCTACAGTAGTTTTCAGATTTTGGATGTAAATTCAACCAAGGATATTAAGGTTTATTTATATTCTGATGCAGCCAAAACCCAGCCAATTAATGGTGGGAATGTGACTGTTACAATTTCCTACGATCTTTTCAATGTAATGAAATTTTACAACGATGTGGCAGAGCTGCACTATATGCTGGTTCCTAATAAATGGCAGGTAGACATAGGCCAAGTTGTTGCAAATATACACGTGCCTTCCAGTCTGGGAGTTCAATACTGGTTAAATCCTCCATACTATAATAAGAGTGCGGCTTGGACGGGTAACACCCTCACAGTTACGAGTGATACAATTCCATCTGGTCAGTACTATGAGATTAGAATGGCAATTCCAAGAAATCAGTTTGCTGCCACTCCTTCCCATGGATTGATCATAAATCAAAATGGTCTGGCACAGATACAGCAGATACAAAATGACTACCAGAATTCTTTGAACTTCAGGACCAACCTATATTATTTACTATCTGTCCTCATGTTCCTGGCACTCTTTGTTCCAGTGTTCATATACTGGAGATATGGGCGGGAACCAAAGATTGATTATCAGGCAGAGTATGAAAGGGACATTCCTACGGACGATCCTCCTGCAATGGTAAATGCCATATGTGGACCTGGATTTTCCAAGAAAATCGGAGAACCCGATATGGATGGATTTAAAGCAACCATCATGGATCTCATAAATAGAAAGTATCTAAAAATGGAAAACGAACCTTTGGAAGAAAAAGACTTGGATAAAGAAGGATATGGACTTGTGGGTTCGATGTATCTAAGGTACAACACAGAAAAAGATTCGTCAGAGTTGAAAGGATTTGAAAAGAATGTGATCAACTTTTTAACGGAGTATGAAGATGAAGATGGTTTGATATCGCTGGATGCCATTTCTGATAATCTGAGTGTACGCGAATCTGCGAGATCATTCAGAAACACCTACCTAGATTGGAAGGATAATCTGCGAAATACTCTGCTAAATAATAATGAACTCGATAAATTCTTCAACAAAAAAGGAGATTCTTATCTGAAACTCTTTGGAGGTTTAGCAATTGTTTTTGCCATAATAGTGTTCTTCTTCAGTATTATGGATGAAATACCTGCAGCAAATCTATCATTGTTGCTTTCAATTGTTTTGGGAGTTGTGGCAATTATCAGTTTAATTCTACCACAGAAGGTTGGGGGCCAGTGGACAACCTATGGTGAGGAATATGATGCTAAGTGGCACAACTTCAAGAAGTATATCCAAGACTTCAGTTTAATGAAAGAGTACCCTCCAGAATCAATAGTGATATGGAATAAGTACCTTGTATATGCAACGGCTCTTGGTGTTGCTGATGCAGTTCGAAAAGCCATGGAACTTAATGTGCCACAAGATGACCTAAACGGAAGCGATCTTTACATGTTCCATTATTATGGTGGATATCTGCTTCTGGACTCGGCATTTGATACTGGAATGACCACAGCGACGGCATCTTCTTCAAACGGCTGAGATTTCGGAGGCGTATGTGACATTGGAGGAGGAGTTGGTGGTGGAGGTGGAGGCGACGCCTTCTAAAACCAAATATTTATTTTTCTTTTTTTACACTTTTTTATGAAATAGTAAGGTTTTTTTGAAAGAATAAACAAACCAGTAATAGGGGTTCTCCATAATATGATGGAGGAGGGTTTGTGATTGGAAGATCCATATTTTGATGTTTACAGCGACATGGTGGAGTACGTACTTGATAAATTTCAAGTAGATGTACCGAACTACAAGATAATGTTTTTATCTGACCGGGAATTTGATGTTTTTAACTATGAATGTGATATTATTCGAAGTTTTTACTACGTAATAACACAGGAGAAGCAGTTTGGATTTAATACGTACAAAAACATGTACATGGACATGGTGACCAAGGAGTATGGTGAATTTTTTTATCAAAGTGAAGAAGATGTTTTGGCATCTTTGATACATGTAAACAAGGTTTACAACACACTTGAACCAGTTCATAGTGCTCTGGAAATTTTAACAAAGAACGATGCCACAAACAAGGATGTTTCTTTCCTGCACAACTTAATAACAACAAACCTGGAACAGGATTATTTAATACTACTCAGGAAAACACGTCATGAAAATCTATCCAATGGCTTGGTAGATGACAACAACATATTTTTTGATGTGGTACATGAAGCACTTCATATTATTGAACATGAAAGTCAACAATCAAAATGGAAGTTTTGGAGCAAAAAACGCATGAATTCGGAAGAAATGGACAGTATAACCAAGGAAATTTTCCGTGAATGGGACATACAATTTTAAAAATAATAAAAAAAAGGGTTATTTTTTTTAGTTTAGGGGTACTGGAAACTGGAAAAATTTCATGGATGATTTTATCATTCTAAATTCCTTTGCTGCATAAACTATTGTTGAAGCAGTATCCCTTTCAACTTCCATTGTTATGGTATTTATTTTATATTTAAATGCTTCAGCTCTGACCATACCTGTTTCTAATGGTTGAACTCTGCTAACACATCCTGAGACAGATGTTATGTAATGAGCCCATTTCACTTCCTGGGAATTTGAGGTTCCGGTGTTAATATTTAAAAGTCCCTTTGATGTTACTTCTCCCCCTGAGTGCACATCCAGGAGGTAATTTATACCATTTACATGTGCGAAGTGTATGATGTTCCAACCAGGCGAACCAGCCACGTTGGCAATTCTATTGGGGTCTTGTCCATGGTAAAATCTGGTATTTTTTGCTGTGTCCAGTGGAATATCAAATGGTATAACATAAAGGGTACCATTGAATGATTTATCCTTGATATATTCCAAATATTTCATTATGGCTATGTTTGCTTCGGTTTCATTTCCATGAATACCGGCTGATATCAACACCTTTGGTCCGTTTCCATTCCCAAATTTAAGCATTACTGATCCTGATTTTTCCAAATTAAAAATTGTCGTTGCAAAACTGGTCTTTGGAATGTATCTGTTTATATCAGGATTTTTTAAAACATCTCCACCCACATTTTTATCGAAGATAATGTAAGTTGGACCAACAACTGTTATTCGAGATGAGTAACCGATGTTGTTCTTTTTGTTGGATTCTACAACACTGTTGGTTGTATCTGTAGATGCCATAACTAAATAAGAACCCCTTGGCATGTTTGTGGGAATGTAAAGCAGTGTATTTTGGGTGTTTGATGATCCTGATTTAAGTCCATTGATGTACCTTTTTCCAAGCAGGTAACTACCAGATGATGAAGTGGTTTTAAGATAATATTTAACCCAAAAACCTCCTGCTGAACCATTGCCAATGTTGGTGACGGTGTTTTTAACTGATATGTTACATCCCCTTACTACAGAACCATGTACGGCCACATTAGTAATTTTTAAGTCGGGGGTTAATGTTTTATTGTTAGAATAAGAGTTAACATCCGTTGCAGAAGCTTCACTTGCCACAATGAATGGAGTTAGCATTAAAATTAACGCCATAATTATAGTTTTTTTCATGATCTTTCACCAAATATAGC
>WASR01000298.1 GCA_009712615.1 Methanobacterium sp.
GGTCATTGAATAGGATCACCCTATTCACTCTTTTTATTCAAATATATTTCAAAACAACCTGATTTTAAAAAAAATAGTTTAAGATCGACTAATCAATCTTCAAATTCTTTTAATATGCGTTTTCTAGCCCCTCCAATTGTTAGAGGATATGGTTTGTCAAATGGAAGTTTGTCTTCCTTTTTAAGAATTTCCATGAGGTGTGCTATTCTTGGTAATCTTAAATTAGCTCCCCTTATGGTTTCAACATCTTCGAAGACTTCCTGTGGAGTGCCTTCCTTGATTATTTTACCGTGGCTTATGATGTAAACCTTAGAAGCATATATTGGCACCAGATCAACGTCGTGGGTGGATATTACTATGGTCATTCCTTCGTTGTTTAGCTGGTAGAGGAGTTTGAGAATCTGTGAAGCACCCCTTGGATCGAGTCCACTCGTTGGTTCGTCAAGTACCATGATCTTGGGTTTCATTGCGAGTATACCTGCAATAGCAACACGCTTTTTCTGACCTCCACTCAGATGGTGTGGTGCTTTTTTTTCGTATCCTTCCATTCCAACCCTTAAAAGTGCGTCTTTAACCCTTTCCTCCACTTCTTCGTTGGACAGTCCCATGTTCATGGGTCCAAATGCAACGTCTTCAAGCACTGTTGGAGCAAAAAGTTGATCATCAGGATTCTGGAATACAATTCCCACCTTCTGACGAATTTTTAACAGATCCTTCTTGTCGTAGCTAACTGTTTCCCCATCAACATGTACACTTCCCTGTGTTGGTCTTAATATACCATTAAAATGCAGAAATAATGTTGATTTACCTGCACCATTGGGTCCTAAAAGTGCAACTATCTTTCCTTCATCCGCATTAAAATTAATCTTATCCAAGGCCTTTGTTCCGTCTGGATATTCATATGTGACATCATGGGTTTCAATAATTTTCATTTAACCATCCTCAAAAAATATGACTGGAAATCCATCTTTTATTCAGAGTAATACTGATAAATGATAAAAAGTTCTATAAATGGGATAATGTTGGCAAAACTTTATAAATATTTCCATGATGGTTGAAAAAAAATAAGAAACAGCTGTAACAGAAAAATAACACATAAAACTAAAATCTATAGATGCACATTTCATTCAAATTCTGGGATTAAACAAGGGGTTCATGGTGAAAGTATGGAAAAAAAAGATGTTTATGATATAATTTTCAAGAGAAAATCCATTAGAAAGTACAAATTAAATTCACTAGATGAAAATACATTGAAGGGTATAGAGGACGAAGTTTCCGGATTAAAACCTTTAATTCCGGGTATTAAGACAGATATTTTGTTAATTTCATCTGAAGATGTCAAAACCAGAATGATGAAAAAAGCTCCCCACTACCTGGCGGTATTTTCTGAGGAGAAGGAAGGTTACCTCACCAATGTGGGTTACATGTTGCAGCAGATGGATCTTCTGTTTTCTGCAAACGGAATAGGATGCTGCTGGCAGGGCATTCCAACCATCAAGGATCGAGTTCAGGACAGATCTGATCTTAAATTTGTGATTTTACTGGCATTCGGTGAACCTGATGAAACACTCCACAGATCAGATTTGAGTGAGTTCAAACGAAAATCCATGGATAAAATTACAGACATCCCTGTTGCAGATGATAACAGAAATATCCTCGAAGCAGCCCGACTAGCACCGTCAGCAACCAACAGTCAAGCCTGGTTTTTAAGTGGAGACCGTGAATCCATCGATGTTTACTCTGTTAAACCCAACTTCATCAGATCTCTGGTTGCAAAAAAATACATTCCAATAGATGCTGGAATATTGATTTATCATGTGGTGGCGGCTGCAAAACATATGAATAAAGATCCGGAAATAGTGTTTAAGGAGAATGTTGAGAAAAAAGGATACACCTACCATGCAACAATCAATTTAAAATCCTAAAAATAATTTATTAAATAAAATATTTTGTAGAATAGGTCTTAAAAGGTTATAAATAAAAATTGGGATGATACCGGTTGGGTGTCATCGTTACTTCTCTTTTCCATCTTCATTGTAGAGCCAGGATGATCTGTCGTCACCCTGTAGATAGGTGTAAACATAGGAGGCAGCAAGTATTCCTATTAAAAATCCTATTGAAACCAGAAATTGATGGTTCATCATGTTGGTTGATGGAGAGTAACCCTTCAAATAGAACATGGCCTGTACAGCCAGTAATCCAACAACAATAAATGTTACAAGCGCCCCTATTATAGCTTTGAGTTTATTTTTCTTTATTTCAGGCATTTAAATCCATTTCCTATGAATGATTGGGTTCTTCAGAACTTTTTTTATTACTTTGGAATTCTTTGTAGCGATGTTAAATATAGGTTTGGTATTTTATCTAGATGAAATCCCACAAGGTTGTTGATATTCAAAAATAATTTAAAGAATTAAAATGAGTATTAATCTATGGAAATCAAAAACAAAATAATACTTGCCATGGACCTTCTGACCATTGAGGGTGCACTGGAGGTTGGAAACAGTGTTATTAACTATTTAGATACCATAAAAATCGGTTATCCCCTTGCTTTAGCTGAAGGTTTAACATCCATTGGATTGGTTAAGGACAGGTTTGACTGTAAAATAATTGCCGATTTTAAGGTGGCAGACATTCCTGAAACAAATAAAAAAATTGCGGATCTGACATTTAAAGCTGGTGCAGATGCCATAATTGTGCATGGATTTGTGGGTCCAGACAGTGTTAAGGCTTGTATGGATTCTGCAGATGAATTTGGAACTGAAGTGTTTTTACTCACAGAAATGTCCCATCCTGGAGCATCAAGATTTCTCCAACCTGCTGCAGAGGACATAGCAGCCATGGGTATTGAGATGGGTTTGAAAAATTATGTGGCACCTTCAACCAAGCCGGATAGGCTTAAAAAAATTAGGGAAGTTGTTGGTAAAGATTCGTTCATAATATCTCCAGGTGTGGGTGTGCAGGGTGGAGATCCGAATCAAACTCTCGAATTTGCAGATGCCATAATTGTTGGACGTTCAATTTACTCCTCTGAATATCCTGAAGAGGTTGTTAAATCCATTGTAGATAGCATCAAACTTTAGCCCTGCAACTTCATAGAACAGATCAAACAGCAAGAAGTAGATGAAGGTTTGAAATTGGAAGTATTGGATGTTGGGTTGTGTTAAAACTGGGAAGTATGGAACAAGAAGACCCAGTACCGCAAACACCAACACCGTTAATTTTAGTGTGAACCTGTAATCAAAGAACAGTTCTGCTCCACGGCCTAATTTTTTTATTCTCCCATTATCGTTGCCTATTTCATCGATGAACGCAGCGGCTGCGCATAAGATCAGGGTTATAATTCCTATTGAAGGTATTCCAATGTAAATGATCAGTACCAGAAACAGGATAAGGGCAAGTACATGGTTTAAACTGTCCACCTTTAGGGATAGGACTGTGCCTATCAAAATGGCTATGAATATACATGCTGCATCTGAACTTGTCACAGCCAGGTAGGCTATTGAAACACCGCAGAGAACTGCTGCCATTACTGCCATGTAAATATTCTTCTTTTTGTCGTAGGCATCATCAGAAAACTTCATGAAGAATCCTGAAAATGCGTAGAGTACCGGTTCTAAAAGCATGTTATTTTATCCTTGATTTAAGATTTAGAGTGTGAGTTCTGTCAAATAAAATAGAAATGGAAATTTTTGGTAATATCTCCTTATTTATTCGGTGGATTTCTGGTTAATTTCCTTTGCACCGGCCAGTATCAAAGGGAATATGATGGTTGCATCTCCAACAACTGTAACTAGTTTGGATCCTGCCTTGGCCTTGGCCCATGATTTGGCCTCTTCCAGTGGTGCTCCTCCAAGACTGCCTGTTTCACTCCTGTCCATGGTTATCTGTATGGCTGCATCAACCCCGCCTTTAAGTAGGTTGGATGCTAATGCGTAGTGTTTTGGAAGTCCTCCCCCGAGAATCATTGTGGCGACTTTTTTTGAATCGTACACAATGTCTGATAGTTCTGCCATATCTCCTGAGGCGTCGATGTGAAGTTTGGTGTCCTGGGTGAACATCCAGAGTTGCAGTCCAAGCATGCTGTCTATGAATCCTGGTGCGTAGATTGGTACGTTGTTATCTGCAGCTGTTTTGAGTATGGATTCCTCATCGTCGAGTGAACTGCCAATTAGAGTTAAGAATTCCCTTATACTCAGATGATCATCCTTAGCTGCTATGTCAGCCAATATTTTTGCAATTTCTGTTTCGAACACTTCAAAATCTTCTGATTTTGTGTAGAGATCGGCTATTCTTCCCATTCCATGTTCGCACATGGTTTCATCATCTTCGTCTATTCCTCGGTGGTGTCTGCCTCCAAATGCTTCTAATAGATCATGGGTGATGTTTGCTCCGCTGGTTATGAGCACGTCCACTTCTCCATCCTTTATCATGTTTCGAATGATTTTTCTCAGACCTCCAGGCACCAGGGGACCTGCCACACTGAGAAAAACTGCTGTATCTTCGTCTTTAATAACTTCTGCAAGTAACTCTGTTGCCCTGTAAACCCTGCCTGCACCTAAAACAC
>WASR01000358.1 GCA_009712615.1 Methanobacterium sp.
CAATGAAAGTAATTTACAAAGAAAGAAAATATATACATTAACACTAAAAGTTGAATTGAACAAAAATAAATTCTGCGAAAGTGGATAATACAATTGTTTGTAATGTAAATTAGTTAAATTGTAAGGTGTTTTTAATGAAAGGTGGCGAAGCCATAATCAAATCACTCACAGATCAAGGTGTAGAAATTGTTTTCGGTTATCCGGGGGGAGTTTTACTACCTTTATATGATGTAATATACGACTCAGACCTAAAACATATACTTGTAAGGCACGAACAGTGCGCAGCTCATGCAGCCGATGGGTTTGCAAGGGCTTCAGGAAAGGTGGGAGTATGTATCGGAACTTCAGGACCAGGTGCAACAAACTTAATTACAGGTATTGCAACTGCATATATGGATTCCTCTCCCATATTGGCCATTGCAGGCCAAGTATCTTCCAATTTAATTGGAAATGATGCCTTTCAAGAAGTAGATACGATTGGTATCACGATGCCAATTACCAAACATAATTACCAGCCCATGAAGGCTAATGAAATACCAGGCATGATAAAATCTGCATTTTATATAGCAGGAACAGGAAGGCCAGGACCAGTTGTTCTAGATCTCCCTAAAGATGTTCAAGAAGAAGAATTTGAATTTGAATCTGCCAAAGACATAGAATTGCCAGGCTATAAACCTACAATGAAGGGACATCCAAGACAACTGAAAAGGGCAGCTAAATTGATAAAGGAATCTAAAAAGCCAGTGATATTGGCCGGAGGAGGAATTATATTATCCGGTGCAACAGAAGAGCTTTTACAATTTGCAAATATGATTAACGCTCCTGTAAGTACATCTTTAATGGGCAAAGGATCATTCCCAGAAGACAACCCACTTTCATTGGGAATGCTAGGAATGCACGGAAGAAAGGTTTCAAATTTCATTGTAGATGAATGTGATTGCCTAATTGCAATTGGATGTAGATTCTCAGACAGAACTACCGGATTATTATCAGGATTTGCTAAAAATGCGAAAATCTTACACATAGATGTGGATCCTGCAGAAATAGGGAAAAATGTGGATATTGATGTTCCAATAGTTGGAGATGCCAAGACCATCCTAGGAGACCTCATCACAATCATTGACCCTGAGCCTGAAAAGAAACAAGAATGGTTAAACTATGTTAAGGATTTTAAAAATTCATGTATTCCTCGTTTATCATTTAATGAAGTACCATTAAAGCCACAACAAGTAATAAAGGAATTATCCGAAGCTATTACTGAGGACACAATAGTAACAACAGATGTTGGTCAGAACCAGATGTGGATGGCCCATTATTTTGATGTCAAGAATCCTAGGAAATTTATTTCCTCCGGAGGATTAGGTACTATGGGATTCGGATTCCCTGCAGCAATTGGTGCCAAAATAGCCAAACCTAATGACGATGTCATTGCTGTTTGCGGTGATGGAGGTTTCCTGATGGTTTGCCAGGATCTTGCAACTATTAAAGAGTATGATATTCCAGTCATTATCGTGGTCCTGGATAACAGACACTTGGGAATGGTTGCGCAGTGGCAAAAATTATTTTATGATGAAAGAATGTCACACACCCATCTTGGAGAAAGTCCAGATTTTGTCAAACTAGCAGAATCATTTGGTGTTAAAGCTGAAAGAATTGAAAAACCAGGAGAAATGAAAGAAGCCATTGAAAGAGCCATTAAATCAGGAGAACCATACCTTCTTGATGTAATAATTGATCCAGACGAGATTCTTCCCATGGTACCTCCAGGATGCAGTTTAACAGAGATAGTTGGAGAGTATAAGGTAGAACGAGAATATCCTGATGAAATTATTGTAAAAGCTTCTGCCAAAGAAAATGGTGGTGATTGAGTTGGATGAAAACAAAACTCACGTTATTAGTGCCCTAGTTCTTCATAAACCAGGTGTACTACAAAGAGTAGCTGGCCTCTTCACTAGAAGGGGTTTTAACATCGAAACAATAACTGTTGGAACCTCTGAAAATGAAGGACTTGCTAGAATGACCATTATTTCCAAGGGAGACGAAAAGGTTCTTGAACAAATTACAAAACAACTTAACAAACTCATAGATGTTATTAAAGTACGGGATCTTGAACCTGGAATTACAGTTAAAAGAGAGTTGTGTCTCATAAAAGTACATACGGCAACAGAAAAAGCCCGATCTGAGGTGATACAGTACACCAACATATTCCGAGGGCGTGTTGTTGATGTGAGTCCAGAAACTCTGACTGTAGAAATTACAGGAGACCCGGAAAAAATTGAAGCTCTAATAGATTTAGTAAGCGTTTTTGGAATCAAAGAAATTGCTAGAACAGGCCCCACAGCCATTACAAGGGGAACAAAAACAATTTGAATTTACTAAACATTGAAAAATTGAATTTTATACATTATTATGGAGGAGAGAAAATGAAGATGTACTATGAAAAGGATGTGGACGTAGATATACTTAAGGATAAAACAGTTGCAGTCATAGGATACGGCAGTCAAGGAATGGCTCAATCAAGAAATATGCATGAAAGTGGATTGAATGTAGTTGTTGGATTAAGAAAAGATGGTGCTTCTTGGAACAAAGCCAAAGAAGATGGTTTAAATGTTATGACTGTTGAAGAAGCTGCAAAAAAAGCAGATGTTATACACGTGCTCATACCAGATGAAATCCAAGCCCAAGTATACGAAGAATCTATAAAAGACAATTTAGAATCAGGAAATACATTATCATTTTCACACGGATACAACATACACTTTGGGTATATCAATCCTCCAAAGGATGTCAATATCACCATGATAGCCCCTAAAGGCCCTGGAGCAATGGTTAGGAAAACTTACGAAGAAGGATTTGGTGTTCCAGGTCTTGTTGCTATAGAAAGAGATTACACTGGAGATGCATTCAAAATAGCACTTGCAATGGGCCAAGGTTCCGGTTTAACAAGAGCAGGAGTTCTTGAAACAACTTTTAAAGAAGAAACTGAAACAGACCTGTTTGGTGAACAAGTGGTGCTTTGTGGTGGAGTTACAGAATTGATAGCAGCTGGCTTCCAAACACTAGTTGATGCAGGCTATCAGCCAGAAATAGCTTACTTTGAAACATGCCACGAAGTAAAACTAATAGTTGATCTTATCTACGCTAAAGGGTTTGCTGGAATGTGGAACGATGTGAGTAACACAGCTGAATACGGCGGTTTATCCAGAAGGAAACGTATAATAACAGATGAAACACGTCTTGAAATGAAGAAAGCCCTGGAAGAAATTCAGACTGGTGAATTTGCAAAGGAATGGGCACTTGAAAATACAGCCGGAAGGCCAATGCTCAACAGATTAAGGGCAATAGAAGCCAGCCTCCAAATTGAAAAGGTTGGTGCTAAATTAAGAAAACTTTGTGGTCTACAAAAATAAGTTTCCTTATTTTTTTTTAAATCTTTTTTTCAAACAAATAGGTGATTAAATGGTCTTTGTTGGAATGGATCATGGAACAACTGGTGTTTCGTTTACCATCTTGAGTGATCAACCAGTACATTTTAAAATAGGCAGGGATGAATTATCTAAAGGCAAAGCATCGGCATTAAAAGAGTTGCAAAATAGAATAAACATCGATTCCATCGATTTGATGGCCATAACCTATGCAATGGGCGACGGTGTGAACAAAATAACTCCGCTGGATCAAGTGAAGAATAGAGGAATTCTATCCATGGATGGTGCGGGTAAAGTTACAGGCGGGGGCACAGCAGTTTATGATGAGATAAGTGTTTCTGGAATTCCCACAGTTTTGATTCCAGGTATCCATAAAAACACTGAGTGTTTGGATCCCAGATTCAAAGCTGCTTACTCTCACCATGCGAGCTCCGAAAAAATAAGCATATGCTACAATGCATATTTAGAAACTGGATTTGAGAATATGATAGTTTCAGACATAAGTTCTAATTCTGTTTCTATGATAATTGAAGATGGCAATATAATAGGTGCCATGGATGCTTGTTTAGGTGCTATGGGAATAGTTCACGGACCTTTAGATCTTGAAATGTTAAGAGATATTGATGATGGGCTCAGAACTGCAAATGAATGTTTTTCAAGAGCAGGAGCTGTTAAAATTGCCAATATAGATACCAAAGTATCACAGGCTAAAGAAGAATTGATCCTAAACTATATCAACGGCGACTCCAATGCTGAACTGGCATTCGAAACCATGTTAATGACTGTTTTGATGGAAATATATGGACTTGCAGGAATAGCCAATAATGACGTGGAAGGTATTGTTTTAACTGGCTCAGTGGGGGCTATGGAAACTCCTTTCAATTTTTATGGGAAAGCTAGGGAAAATTTGAAAAATTTAGCCCCTGTTGTTAAATTACCACCTACTTCAGGATCAGTTGGAAGTGCACAGATTGCTAAGGCCGTTTTTGAAGGTGCTGATTCAATTTTAGGCATTGAAGTTCAAAAAGGATTTTAATCAATCCTACATATTTTTATACAGTAGAAAATATTTTGTTGATCTTAAATAGTTTTTAGTTTAAATCCTGAAAATAAATTCTACAGAAGAATAATAT
>WASR01000011.1 GCA_009712615.1 Methanobacterium sp.
GTTATATTCAAAATTTCTAAACAATCGAAACTTAAATTCCCTCACCGCTACCGCTTCGAATACCTTCCTGTTCGATCTTCTCTTCTTTAAGAAGATTATTAATCCATGAAGCTGCCCAATCAGCAAGATCCTGGGCTTCGAATGGTTTTGGAATGTAGGAATCTTTGTTGTTTATAACGTTCCTTGCAAGTTGTCTGTAAACTTCTGCCTGCTCAGAATCGGGTGCACCTTCTATGGTGGTGACACCGTCTAATTCACACTTAGTTACAGTAGACGATCTCGGAACAAATTCTATAACATTGGTTTCAGTTTTTTCGCTGAAATCTGTTATCATTTCCTTTTGTGATATTTTTGAGATGGAATTTCCAATTATTCCTCCGAGTAAAGCCCCTCCACTACCGGAATATTTAAGAATTCCTTTGAAAAGGTTGTTTACAGCATATATTGCCATGTAATCTGAGGATGTAACAGTGTACACCTGTTCTGCAATTCCCTGCCTGATTGGGATGGCGAATCCACCACAAACAACATCTCCTAAAACATCATATATAACAATATCTGGGTCGATGTCATCGATTATTCCATTGTTGTCGAGCAATTCAATGGCTGCAATGATCCCACGACCAGCACATCCAACACCAGGTTCAGGACCTCCAGCTTCAACACAGTGAACCCCATTGTAACCTTCAAATATTAAATTATCCAGTTTGTTGGAGCCACTTCTTACTGTATCCATAACTGTAGGTATTGGTTTTCCCTTCCGGAGTGTGGTTGTAGAATCGTTTTTAGGGTCACATCCTATTTGCATAACACTGTAACCTAAATCTGACAGTGCTGCACTGAGGTTGGAAGTGGTAGTCGACTTCCCGATCCCACCTTTTCCGTAAATTGCAATTTGTTTTCTTTTACTCATTCTAATACCTCTAAATTTATTTTAATCGATTATTATAGCTCCAAACACTATTTTATCATTGGTTACTAAATTTTAACTCCATAATCTTTTTGTAGATTTTTTTTAGTTGGGATTTAAAGAAATTCAAATCCCAACCATTACTCTTATGCAAAGACATCCCTAGAGAGGTCCTGCAAATGTTGTGACTATGTGTTCAACTAACCTTGCTCCTCCATCGTATCCAACGTAGTTGTCCACTAGAACCATTCTGTTGTATGATGGGAAGGAAACTGTTACAGAGAGTGCACCAAAGTCTGACATTGCAATAGGTCCTTCGAGTGAACTTCCAAAAAGGAACAGGAATGGTCTGTCTTTAAAGTTTTCCCTGATTTTGTGAGAATCTACCTCAAAGATGATGTCCGGACTGTAACCTGTTTCCAAGTTTTCAGTAATTTCATGGACAATTGCTTCTCTGAATTCTTCGGGTGGATTGTCAGTTATCTGGATAATGTCTGGAAGATATCCAATTTCATTGGTTAAAAATTTGGTCAAACCCACTGCAGTGCTACTGTCTGCTGCAACTGCGAAGTAGGAATGAGGGCGTACCAATATGATTGCATCTCCAGGATACTCGAGTATTCTGTAGGTTCTCCTTTCTTCCTTGGCAATTACATTTTCAACCTTATCTGAGTAGGTGTTGAGTGCCTTGGATACTTCCCTTAAGAATTCACTGGTCTGCTTAGGGCCAACAGGCACTCCAGGGAAACTTATATATGGTGTTTCAAATTTCTCTTCGAGCTTCTTTGCTGCCCTGTGACCATTCCATGGTGACAACACTACGTTGTACTCAGCAGCAGGAATGTCGTTAAGTTTGTCCAGAGTATCATATTCAGTGAATATGATGTTTGCATCGACATCGATGGTGGCTAAAAGATCCTTTATTGCCTTGAGTTCACCCTTCCAGAAAATATGCTGGTATGGAACTACTCCTAAGATGTTCACCCTGCCTTTTTTAACTGGTTTTTCTGTAAGCAGTTGATCTGTGAGTCCTTCAAAGAACAGCTCATATCCTTCATATGAGTTGGCTTTAAACCCCGGAGCATTGATGTGTAAAACAGGAGCCTTATCTTTAAACTCACCTATAACTGCATCAACATCGTCTCCTATGAGTGAAGGTACACATCCTGATATGACCACAAACAGTTCAGCATTTAAAAGGTCGATACTTGAATCAACCAGATTTCTGAGTTTGTTTTCTCCACCGAAGATTACGTGTTCTTCTACCAAACAAGAACATGGTGTTGCTGTTCCTCCAAAGTCTCCACCGGCATTTTGCCCTCCACCGTAGAGTAATCCAAATAGTTGACCCACTCCACAGCCAGCACCAGAATGGAGTATGGGTACTGCATCGTAAAGACCCAGTACTGTTCCGTAAACTCCTGCAAGGGAACAGGAGTATCTTGGTGCTTCTATTGAGTGTACAGAAGGATCTGTAACATCTGTTTGTTTAGTAGTTTCTAAATTATTCTCCGCCATATTATTTCCCCTTTTCTAGGAAGTACAATGGATCTGGCTGTTCAAGGTACCAGTCTTTGTATCCTGTAGCTGTTTTTTCCTTCATTGTTTTCTGGTAGGATTTGTTTTTGAGTGACTGTAACAGGAAGTTACCAAAGGCAACTGCTCCGGTGTACCCACTCTGTGCACTCCAAGGATCTGCATCTCCCCTGAGTGCATGTATTCTTGTGATTTCACTGTCACGCTTCCATGCTCCTCCCTGGAATGGGCAAGTGAGTGCAACATCTGGATTGACCTTGTTAGTTACATGTGCTTGTTCAGATGCCTGGAAAGTGTTGACCATTATATCGAAATCACCCACTGTGTCTAGAACATCTTCAAGTTCTTCTATCAGTAGATCGTCAAAATCTTGTGCCATTGCTGCAGGAGATTTCAACCCTATTTCATCGAAGTACGGTAACTGACTTACAAGTCTTCCCTGTCCCAAAGAACCCAGAACATTCAATGGAGTTCCATCTTCTTTGATATTTAGCAGTTGTTCTCGGATTTCTTCGAGTTTTGGAATCCATTTAGCATGTTCTTCCCTGATGAGATCTTCGATTTCTTCCTCTTTATCGGTGTATTTTCCAATTTGTCTCAGCCATTCGTCGGTATTTTTGATTCCCATTGGTGAAGGGTATAGGAAGTACGGTACACCGAATTCCTGTTCAAGTCCCCTTGAAATGTAATCTGTGTAGGTTGGGCATATTGGTGCTGTTACAGCAGCTTCTGAAAGTTTTTTGAACTGTTCAACAGTTGCGAATTCCGGGATGAAGTTAACCCTTAGCCCTACTTTACCTAGCAATCTCTCTATTTCCAGCCTGTCTTGCCATGTGTATGATAACATACTTGCTACGTTTACCAAGTCCTTCTGCTTTTTCTCTGGTTTTTTAACCAGATATTTGAGTACAGCGTGCCAGAATGCGTCATATCCTGTTTGCACTAATCTTGATCTTACTCCCTCACAGTGGATAGGCACGATTGTGGCATCAATTTCCGGCTGTATTTCAGTAACAGTTCCTTCAATATCTTCCCCTATGATTCCTGTTGTACAGGATGTCAAAATGAAGATTGCCTTTGGATTGTACCGTGTTTGTGCTTCTTTAATCGCATCTTTTAACTTGTTACTTGCTCCATAGACAACGTCGTTTTGTTGCAGGTTGGTTGTTAACCAGTGGAGATCATATTCTGCTGGTCTTCCAAGTTCAACAGGTACTGCCCTGTAAAGTTCTCTGTATCCCAGGGCAGATGATGAGCAACCAACTGGTGCATTAAATATTACAGCCGCATCTCTTATCGTAGAAACCCTAACCGCTAAATAGAAGTTTAAAACACACCCTCCAGACTGTTGAAATTTCCTATCAGAACACTTTAATGTTCCTTCTTTAGCTTCATCTAATAATTCTGATGCTTTACCAAAGTACACATTGGTACCTTTGGCTCTCTGTTCCCTGTTTGGGCAAGTGTTTTTACTCAAATCTATTTTATTTTCTTTTTTTTCAGGGCTCAATGTTTTATCCTCCCTTTTTCTAAATTATTTTCTCGATATAACGATCCTGATCGAGAGCGGCTGATCTATTAACGATCGTTATATATTGTTCCTATTGAAAGGGCTTAATATAAAAACTTAACGATCGTTAATTTAAATCTGTTAAAAGTTATTAATCCCGAAACATGTAATTAAGTCTTCAAGTGGTTTATTAAATTTCAAAATAAAATTGTGTCAGGACTAAATAAAAAAATAGTAATTAAAATTCATCATTTTGACTTTTTGTGTCTTCGTTGGTGTTTGATTCTAGAGCTTCTAATTTCTTAGCATAGCTGGCACCTAACTTTTCTAATGCTTCATCTATGTACGATGGAACAGAAAAGGATTGAATTCCATTATTGAGTAAATTTTGTGAAGCTCCGGGACCTATTTGTGCAACAAGCACTACTTTAACGCCATCCAGTACACCAACAGCATCCTTCATAGGTCCAGCAGTGTGGTTACCACCAGAGCATGTGGGTTCATTTTTCCTTAGTTCGAGGTACTCATAATTTCCTTCATCATCTATATCAAATATTAAAAATTGTTCTGCGTGTCCAAAGTGTTGATTAATAA
>WASR01000260.1 GCA_009712615.1 Methanobacterium sp.
ACAGTTTGCCGGCCAATTCAAATTTTCATTTTCACCAATGACGACTCTAGATATTTTGTAAAGTATTATCGTTCCTGTACACATTTCACAGGGAGATAAAGTGGTGTACAACGTGGATCTTTTGTAATCCTTGCCCTTGAGTCTACCAGAGTTTTCGATACAGTCCATTTCTGCATGAAGTATTGTAGAATTTTTTTGAAGTAAATTATTATGTCCTCGTCCCACAATTACTCCATCTTTAACTAAAATTGCACCAATAGGAATTCCACCCGTTTCTAATGATTTTTTAGCCTCTTTCAATGCTTCCATCATGAATTCATAATCATCTTTCAAGTTGTTGGTTTCATTCATTACTCTTCAACCTCTACTGAAAATATCTCATGCCTTGTATAATGTTTGACTTTAATATTAAAAAAATGAACCACCAGACATTTAGTTTTTTATCCATTTTATTTTAGACAACATCATCACAGAAGATATTTGCCCTAATTATTGATAACTTACAAGACATTATACAAGTTGTTGGTTGGATTAAACTCTGATTGTTTTTGTAACTCTTTCATCCACGGATTTTATTAAAAGTCTGTTTGAATCGAAAAAAATTTATCTTAATTTTAACAATGATCTCTAAATATAGTTTTATTATATGAGATAAGAGAATTAGAGTATTTTATAAAAACTTGAAAAACAAACTAGGATGTGTAAAAATTGGATTGGAGATCTGTATTTCTTTTCATTATTGTAGCAGTAATTTTCTACTACATCGTAACATACTTACTGCATTGATAATTTAATTTAGAAGCCCAATGTAGTGTATCTTCCTAAAAAAAATTTATAAATTTGTTATTTTTTTTATTATTTATCATTATTGGCATCTGGATTTTATGATAAATCACCTTAAATCATGTTTTAGGAACCTGCACTCCATATATATTTGTATTATTGGTTCTTAAATATCCTCATCGATAAATAGAAGATTAGACATTAGGGTTGTTCTGGTTTTCATCGATTTTTTTCTTGCTACCGCCGTAGCTGACGATTATTCTTCTAATTGGAACCTCTAAAATCGTGTATTTTTCCCCTTTAAGGGCCATTTCAACTGATTTCACAATACTGTCAACAGTGTCCTCATCAACCACACTACAAACAAGTACAGCATCTACTGCATAATCCCTTATGATGCCTATGGCAGATTCAGGATCCTCCTTAATTGAAAAACCTTTCCAGTCTTGAGGAGACATTCCCCTGTATTCTAAAATATAAAAACCAGTAATACCTGCATCTGTAAGGGCATTCATGGCTTTTGCAAGGTTTTCAATCTCAACAAAGACACGAAGATGTACCTTCATGCTATCACCTATATAATATTTTGTTTCACATATCTAAATAAATTATCTGTAAAAACTCAAAAATCAAATTCTAAATTTTATCTTCCAAAACTTTAAACAATCAAGAATCAATATTAGTATTAGAAATATGGTGAAAATATGGCAGATCAAGATTTAAACGAAAATTCAGGATCCTACTGGCTTAAAACATGCCCGGAAACCAATTTTCAGCCTTTGAAACCTGGATTAAAAGTAGATACCGTGATCATAGGTGGAGGAATTGCTGGAATTACTGCAGCCACCCTTCTGAAAGATATGGGTTATGATGTGGCTGTGCTGGAGGCAGATAGGATTGTTAAAGAGGTCACAGTTGGAACTACCGCAAAAATTAGTGTGGCTCCAAACATGATTTATCATGATCTCATTGAAAAATTTGGCAAAAATGTTGCCCTAAAAATTGCAAAAGCCAATAAAAACGCCCTTAAACAGATCGAAGAACTTGTATCAACTAAGAATATTGATTGTGAATTCCACAAAACACCACTTTATATCTACACAGAGTCATCTGCAGGAATGAAAAAGATTGAAGAGGAATATATTGCTGCGAAGGATTTAGGATTTGATGTGGAACTGAATGATCATAATCCATTGCCATTTAAAACAATGTGCTCCTTGAAATATACTAATCAAGCACAGTTTCATCCTAGAAAGTATCTTCTGGCCCTTGCCATGGAAATTGATGGGAATGGAAGCCATGTTTTTGAAAAAACCCACGCAATTACAGTACATGATGGAGATGTTAAGGAAGTTGTGACGGATAAAGGTTCTATTATGGCCAGTAACGTTGTTATTGCAACGCACACTCCATTTTATGATCCAGATCATCTGAAGGACCATTTAAACCAAGGCAGATCATATGTTATGGGTTTGTACACAAAAAAAGAATTTCCTGATGGAATGTTCGTTGAATTTAATCCAGTTCACACCTACAGAACAACCCCAACATCGGAGGGGCAGCTTGTGATAGTGGCAGGAGAACACAGTGAGATGTATGTGGAAAATAGCCACATATATTACGATAGATTGGAAACATATGCCAGAAATCATTTGGATGTTGAATCTGTCAAATACCGATGGTCCAGCCACGATAGTGTAACCGATGATGGTCTGCCAATGATCGGAATGACTTCTAAGAATTCAATTTATGTCGCGACAGGATTTGGATTTTGGGGCATGAACAATGGAACAACTGCAGGAATGGTTATTTCCGATCTTATCCATGGTAATGAAAGTTATTTGAAGGACATCTTTGATCCATTGAGGTTTAACTATTAAACAAGTCATGGCTGCTAAAAATAGATAAAAAAAATAAAACATGTGATTAGAAATGAATATATGCATAGATAAAGTTAAAATCAAAAAAGACGAACAAACCATGTTAATTTACAGGAAAGATGGTTTTGAAGTCATGGGATCAACAACAACTGGAAATGGATCTGGTCATGTAAATTCGATTGTGTATCATGGCATGGATAATCAAAAACATCCAGTTCCATACAATGATGATGAAATAGAAGAATATGAAAGAATTATGGAAAGAAACGAATATTTATCCACTGTTTTAGATTTTAAAGGTGTTAAAGAGCCTGCTGCATCAATACTCCTTCCATTGAATAATTTTGAGTTTGAAATTTGTTCTGGTACTGATTTTACTGTTTTAGTGTCTGCTGTTCAAGACAGTTCACTGTTTCTTAACATTTTAGTCTTCGTGGATCATGAACTGAATCCTAAAACCATGGTTAAAATGTATAAATCCATAATAGAATCAAAAATAGCAGCATTATGGGATTTAGGAGTTATAAATCATTTTTCATTTGATCCTATGGATACTGAGGATGATGAATCGATTCTAATTGCAGCAAAGGGATCTTCCAAGGAGTTTGATTACAAACTGGATCATGAAATTATTTCGAAAGTACAACATTCAGTTCGTGAAACAGTGAAAACTGCCCTAATTAATGAAGGATTTCCAAAGGGAGTGATTGAGTTCATGAGGGACGTGGGTGTTGAAGTCGATGATCTAGTTGATGCAGGTATGGAACTTATAGTGGGTGTTGATGAAACAACAGAACTTCGTGAAAAACTCAAAGCCCAAATATACCATTCACTGGAAGATTTGAACGTTGTATCATTCATTGTTGCAGGAATTCGTTTAGAGGAAGATTACGAAAAGCACAGGGTACGTGGAGTTGATGTGGACGATGACCCAGCATACCTGTACTCCGATGAAGTGTTTGGCATGTCAGTTGCAAATCAAATAGCTGGTACAAAAGCAATATTCAACTTCAAAAGATATGATGAAGCAAAACCTGGAATAATTAGTAAACTAGGGCCTGTTTTGGATGATATTTTTGCAGGTGTTGTTGCTGGATGTATGTCAAAAATTTTTGAGGTTTAAAGGAGATTTATATGTCTGACAACAATGTTGATGATGGAAAGGGTATGAGTATCCGAGGATTTTTTGGTTTAATTTCCTTCTCCACAATACTACCCCTAAATATTCACACAACCATCGAAGAAATGGCAAGCTTCACATGGTTATGGCCAATTATTGGCGCCATGATTGGTTTGGTGGTAGGTTGCTTTGGATTTGCCACCATGGATCTGATCCATCTATCCCCTTTCATTGCTGCTGCACTTATCTACAGTTTTTCAATATGGTTCACTGGATTCCATCATCTTGATGGACTCATAGATTTTGGTGATGGAATGATGGTCCATGGAACACCAGAAAAAAAGATCGATGTAATGAGAGATAAAAGAATAGGACCTGGGGGTATTGCTTACTTATTAATGGTAGGCCTTATTACATTTGCAGCCATTGGATCGGCCCCTGCAGCATTGATTTTTTACATCCTGATTATCTCAGAAATGGCTGGAAAAATGGGAATAGTGGGTTGTGCAACAGTTTCAAAGCCGTTTCCCAATGGCACTGGAAAAAGTTTCATAGTTTCAATGAGCAAAACAAGATTGGTTCTATCAGTTATTTTAACATCAGCTGTTGGATTTTTGATCTTCAACACAGCAGGAGTTATTGGAATATTAACAGGCATGATAGCTGGTTTTGCAGTTGCTATGGTTGCTCGTAAAAATTTCGTATATGCAACTGGAGATGTGCTGGGAACTTCAAATGAAGTGGCACGT